>JAFGNY010000122.1 GCA_016926765.1 Bacteroidales bacterium
GGAGATACAAAAAAGAGGGACTCGGGATGCATCCCATTGGATGCCAGACTCCACAGCCATGGGCTTCCCGGATTCGTTGTGTCAATCGGCTCTGAAAACCTGATCTCCCAAACCGTATCTCCCACCAGAAAACTGCGAAGGACCTCCGGGGGGTTCAGATCGGGGTTGATCCTGTAAACGGAGTTCGTCCCGCCGGGTGTCCCTCCCCTTGGATCCTCAGCAACGCTCCAGTTATCCCCACACCCACAGGGATTTGCAGGATCAATCATTTCCAGCGACCATCCCCCATCCGATTTCCACTCTTCATCAATCCACTCCGGGGTATAGGTCATGGTATGGATGATCTGTAAACGGCTGTTTCGTAAAACCAGCGTGGTTCCTTCATTTGCAAGGCTCGAACCGGATGTGAAAAGTGACACGGTTTGGCCGTATCCTGAAAGTGAGCTATCTCGTGCAAGCAGGAGAAACCCGTTAGCTGGAATGATCACAGATGGAAAGGTTTTTCGGGTACTTCCAATATCCAGGAACCAGCCTGAAAGATCGACAGAGAACCCGGTTTGGTTGTAAAGTTCTATAAATTCCACCGGGGGAAGCCCGACAGTTGGTTCTGGGTCCATCATCACCTCATGGATCAGAATATCGTAAGCTCCTGGTTCAAAGAGGGTAAATGGGACCAGGGTGTCCGGCATCCTGTTTCCCGCTAAATCAACAAGGTTTGTGATCATCAGCGTATCCATCACCTGCTCTTGAAAAGGGGTCCCGAAATGCAGCATTAGTTCACAGGGACTCCCTGAAGTGACGCTGATCATTTCAGGATGGTTCAGGCTTCCCATTAAGGTATAGTTTGTACAGTTCAGTGCTTCGGTCTGTTCCAGGTCCTCAGAAAACCGAAGCGAGAGATGCATGCTGTCAGGAATCATAAGCGCAGATAACGATGGAGGAATGGTATCCCTGACAACAGGCCCGATATAAATATCGTCCATATAACATTTCGTGGCGTTGCTTGAAGTATACTTGCACCAGAATCCAAACCAGAAAAGAGTTGGAGATGTCGTATCAACCCATGTTCCCTCTTCGATAAAATTCTGACCGCCGGAGGCATCAACCCAGGCATTCCACAATCCCGTTGCATCACACGTGATTTTTATCCTCAGGGTATTGGTTGAATGTACTGTTGAAACGTCAGGAAAGTGAAAAAGCATTTGACTGGTTAAACCCGTCTGCTTCATGATATACAGGCTGTCGTTCCCGCCCCCAACCTGAAGAAAGGAACCATTAAGCGATTGATCCAGTTCCATCCGGTCAGCAGTCAGATAGACCTTCATGAAGTTGTTAACCGACGTATTGAAGGAGAGTTTGATCCAGAAATTCCATTCGATCTCCGGAACCCATGTTCCCCAGGTGGCAAGGAAGGAGGTGTCATTTCCTGTCCATTTCAGGTGAAGTTGTTTGGAGCTGTTAACCTCAAAATGCAGAGAATCCCCCTGCCACCTAGGATTGTAATTAAAATCACCATCTGAAAAATCATCGGTGACCTGAGCTCTCCCGATGGCTGAAACCATCAGGATCTGGAGGATAAGGGAAAAAATAGCTTCTTTCATACTGTTTTTCTCCATTAATCGGAAAACCATCTGAAAGGTTAATGAATTCGTGAAAAAATTGAATTATCTCTTCTATCTTTGTTTCATGAAACTTGCAATGGTTGGCGTTACCGGTTTGGTTGGCCGGATGGTACTGAAACTACTGGAAGAGCGTTCATTTCCTGTCAGCCAATTCATCCCTGTTGCCTCTTCCCGTTCACAGGGAAAGCCGGTCAGGTTTCTCGGTCAGGAGTACCTCATCACCGATCCGCTACAAGCGATCAGGGAAAAGGCCGATATCGCGATATTTTCTGCCGGCGGGGATGTCAGCCGCGAATGGGCTCCCAGGTATGCCCGAGCAGGGATCCGGGTTATCGATAACTCTTCGGCCTGGCGGATGGAAAAGGATGTTCCGTTGATTGTTCCTGAAATCAATGCAGGGATTCTTACCCGCGACCATTTCATTATTGCTAATCCAAACTGTTCAACGATCCAGCTGGTGATGGTTCTGGATCCCCTCCATGCCCGCTATCAGATCAAACGAGTTGTAATCTCCACCTATCAGTCGGTTTCCGGAACTGGCGCAAAGGCAGTCAGACAGCTCGAGAATGAACGTAAGGGGATTCCCGGCGAAATGGCGTATCCTTACCCCATCGATCTTAACCTGTTTCCTCACGGAGGGGTTTTTCAGGAGAATGGATATACCGCAGAGGAGATGAAGCTGGTTTACGAAACCCGAAAAATTCTGGATGATCCTTCTATTCTTGTCTCTCCGACAATTGTCAGGGTGCCAGTTATGGTAGGACATTCGGAAGCCGTTAATATTGAATTTTCCAACCCTTATACTCTCCGGGATATCTATTCTTTGCTTAGCGGAAGGCCGGGAATAACCATTCTTGATGATGTTCAAAAGAACCTCTATCCCATGCCTGTTCTGGCTGAAGGAAAGGATGAAGTGTTTGTTGGCCGGATCCGCCGGGATGAAACCCTTGAAAACGCATTGAATTTGTTTATTGTCTCCGATAACCTTCGCAAAGGTGCAGCAACCAATGCTATTCAGATTGCTGAATACCTGGTGAAATTCATTCGTTGAACAAGCCCTTTTAAACTCTTCTCCTAATCAGTCCGTTAACTCGCGCTATTGAGATAGATCAATATTCTATTGACACATATCTTTATTTTTTTAGACAAAAATCAATTTAATCGTATATTTGCATTCATCGAGACTTGATCTAACAGGATTTATATGAACAAGATGCAGGATTTGGAGAATTGTAAGAACTGTAACTGTAAAACATCGATCTTTAAAAGCCTGTCGACAGAAGAACTGGAACAGATCAACAAGGGTCGATATACTGTAAATTACAAGGCAGGCGAAATTCTTTTCAAACAGGGAACTCCGTCACCCCATTTTGTTTGCCTGACAAAAGGACTGGCAAAATTATATATCGAAGGATATGGGAAGAATCTGATTTTATCCCTTGTAAAACCTGTTGATTATATTTTTGGCCCTGGAACCTACGTTGATAACCGCCACTACTATTCAGCTGCTGCTGTAGAAGATACAACCGCGTGTCTGGTGGATGTTAATATTTTCAAACAATTGGTAAGGGAAAATCCTGATTTTGCCGAAGAGTTTATCTGCAGGGTATCGCGCCAGGCTATTTTCAATTTTGACCAGGTGGTAAGTCTTACCCAGAAACAGATGCCGGGACGTATTGCCGACGTGCTCTTTTACCTCAGGGATAAAATCTATGAAAAAAATCCGTTCGAAATTTCCATTTCCCGCCAGGACCTTGCCGATCTTTCGGGCATGTCAAAAGAGAGCTCTATCCGGATTTTAAAAGAACTCAAGGATGAAGGGATCCTGAGGATAACCGGAAATACCATAGAAATTTTGAACGAAAAACAACTCCGTCAAATCAGTCAAACAGGGTAAATGCTTCTTGATTATCAATTCATTGATTGCTATTAGGTATTTAGATGCCTATATGTTTATTGACGTCTGTCTTTGTTTTGATTGATATATATCAATTTCCTGAAGACATATATCACTATCTGGATGAATAAATCTCACCTCTTTGTTAATCCACTAACACACTGAACTTCTCTATTTTTGCTTCAAGACTGAATGCCTATACCCAAGTTCTAGTTTGAGAGAAAGCAATTTAAACAAAAACCAAAACAGTATGAAAAGAGTATTAACTTTTTTGTTTGCAGCCGGGATGATGGTCTCTGCGGCAAGCCTAATGTTTACAAGCTGTACCAAGGAAGGTCCTCAGGGTCCTGCCGGTGCAGATGGTCAGGATGGCCAGGATGCCAACGCTACCTGTACCCAGTGCCATAATTTTTCGGATATGATTGTTGCCAAAATTTTCCAGTATGACGCTTCGCAACATGCGACAGGCAGCACAACTGCGAGAAATTCAACTGATTGTGCCCCTTGCCACTCCAGCCAGGGATACATAGAATGTATTGAAACCGGCGAATGGGTAACTGCTGAGGCAATCCAGAATCCTGCTCCTATTAATTGCCGTACCTGTCACATGATTCACGAAAGCTACACGGCAACCGACTGGGATTTACGTTGGGTTGCTTCTTTTACCAACGCACTCGGAGAAGTTACAGACATGACTACGAATGGTGGAGACGCCACCGGTAACCTGTGTGCCCGTTGCCATCAGTCAAGGCTTGCTGAACCGGTAATTACTGATCCTACCAGCACTACATCCACCCTGCAGCCAACGAGTTATCGTTACGGACCACACCACGGACCGCAAAGCCCGATGCTCGCCGGAACAGGTGGTTATGATATCAATGGTAGCGACGCTCTTACAAATTCATTCCATACAGGCAGAACTTCCTGTGTTGACTGCCACGGGGCTGAGGCTGCAGGTGCTACATCAGGCGGACACACTTTGTGGGCTAATCTTACCGGTTGTAACACGCCTGTTTGTCACGACGGCGCCGTTACCAGTTTCGATTACGAAGGCAAACAAACCATCATTGAAGAGGGCCTGATTATTCTGGAGCACAAACTGGCACTTGCTGGTGTAGTGGATACTGTTGCTCACCCCGGTTATCTCAACACCTCTATTGCTCATACTCAAAAAATGCTTGCAATTTTCTACAACTATAAATTTATTGAGGAAGACCGCAGTATGGGTGTCCACAACTTCAAACGTGCCAATGGCATGATCGAAGATGGAATTGCTTACCTTGAATCGCTTGGTTACTAATTCCTGAGTTATTGATATAAAAGGCTTCAGGTATTGATTCCTGAAGCCTTTTTTGATAAAAAAGAGACCTTTATAATCATTCATTTAAATTTAATCATATGTACAAGAGGAAAATTTTAAACATGATCATTCTGGTCGTAGGTATGATCGGTATCTTTTCTTGCGAATACGAGAAGATCACTTATGATGCTCCCGATCCAACAATTCCCGTAAGCTACGCGGCCGATATCCAGGCCATCTGGGATAAAGGCTGTGTTGGATGCCACGGTGTTGGAAAAACGCCTCCTGATCTTACAGCGGCTAATTCTTACAACGCTCTGATCAATGGAGCCTTTGTTGATACAGCTCAACCTGAACAAAGCGGGATTTACACCTGTATGATTACCGGAGGATCAATGGCGGCTTATACCAACGCCAGCGATGCTGGGTTGGTCCTCGTTTGGATTCAGCAAGGCGCAAAGAATAATTAACGGAGTGTATAACATGAAATTCGATTGACTATGATCACAACAGTACATATGAAAAAAAGTTTACTGGTCCTTCTTCTGATCCTTGTTGGCTTCGGCAGAGTTTTTGCACAAGAAGCTGAAGAGGCGAAAAACGAGAAAAAGCCGCTTGAGCGAGACCCCTTTGAAAGTGGCATCTTCATGGATGATCAAACCGTAAAAACCTATCCGTCAAACACCCTTGAGTTTGTTTTACACCATCGTTTTGGTACAATCCAAAATGGAATTTCCGATCTTTACGGGATCTGGGGTGCGACCAATGTCAGGCTCGGGCTGAATTACAGCATCACCGATAACCTGATGATCGGATTCGGGACCACGAAATTCAAAATGTATCAGGATCTCTCCCTGAAATACACTTTTTTCCATCAGCGGAAAGGAGGATTCCCGCTTACCATTGGGTATTACGGTGATATTGCTTTAAATGCGAGTAATAAATCAAATTTTGGGAAAGATTATGCATTTATCGACCGCCTCTCCTATTTTCATGAATTGATGGTTGCCCGCCGTTTCTGCCGAGCATTCTCCATGCAGTTGGGATTTGCCTTTGTCCATTTCAACAAAGTAGACACAACGCTCAAAAATGATGCGTTTTCCATTTCAGCCATTGCAAGGGTAAAAGTCAGCCCACAAACATCGATCGTTGCAAGTTGTGAAGTTCCGCTAATGCTGGGTTACGATACACCATTCATTCTGAAGTACGGACAACAAGGGATTTATTACGGTCCAAAATCACCGCTGCCTAATTTCGGAATCGGCGTTGAGATTTCAACCAGCACTCACGCCTTTCACATTTTTCTATCCGCTGCACAAGGGATTCTGCCCCAGGATATCGTCATCTACAACCAGAATGATTTTTTCAATGGAGCAATCATGTTCGGATTTAATATGACACGGTTGTGGAACTTCTAAACAACGAATGTTTAACCAACAAATATCAACATCATGAAAAAACCATTAATTTATTCAATCACCTGCCTGATTGCGCTCTTTTTTGTAACAGCCGCCTATTCGCAGGAGAAAAAACCCTGGACAGTCCCCGACAAATACAAGGCGATGAAAAGCACAGTGAAAGCGGGTGATGCATCAGCTATTGCCACCGGCAAAGAGTTGTGGGCAAAATATTGCAAATCCTGCCACGGCAGCAAAGGCCTTGGGGATGGACCCAAAGCCGCTATGATGAAAACACCCATGGCGGATTTTTCTTCTGTTGCCTTTCAAAAATATTCGGATGGCGAACTCTATTATATGTCGTATGTAGGCAGGGGCGATATGCCCAATTTCGAAAAAAAGATCATTGGAGAACCTGATCGCTGGGCTTTGGTCGCTTATATGCGAACAATGAAAAAATAACATGCTGTACAATCCAAAAGAGGGATGTTAAAGCGATAGCATCAAATTAACATCCTTTTTTCGTTATTACATATGTATGTATTTAAATAAAATAGGTATGATGAGAGAAATTTACATTAGGCCGTCATGGCTCGTCATTATGCTCATTCTTTTTACTGTCATCGTCTTTGCTTTTGATTATTCGGCAGAGCCGCTGAAATACGAAGATACCGGGCAGAACAACCAGATTGCTCCCGAAGAGCAAGCCATTGACCTTACTCAGTTTCCCAATTCAGAGGAAAACCAGAAATGCTTTAAATGCCACGGGCAATCAAAGTATTCCTATGAAAATACAGAACAGGGGAGGATGGTCAATGAGCAAATGTATTCCGAATTGATCATCTCGCCTAATGATTTTTACCTGTCTAACCACCGTTCTTTCAAATGTTTGGATTGCCATTCCGAAGAGTATGAAAATTTTCCCCATGCGGGAATACTTCGCATGGAATACCAGTACACCTGCATGGATTGCCATGAGGGAGACGAAATCTATGAAAAATACCATTTTGAGGATATCAACAGTGAATATAAGAAGAGCGTTCATGCAGAAAAGCTCAGCGAGGAGTTTACCTGTTGGACATGTCACAACCCTCATACCTATAAAATCAATGCCCGGACCAATGAGAATATCCGTGAAACCATCATTTACGACAACACGATCTGTCTTGACTGCCACAGTAATTACCGGCGTTTCCAGGTGCTAACCGACCGTGAACGGCCAAATCTGATCACGAGCCATGGATGGTTGCCAAATCAGGAACTCCATATCGCTTCTGTCCGCTGCATCGAATGCCATACCGAAAAAACATCTGATAGTGCCCTAGTGGAACATAATGTGCTACCTAAAGAGAAGGCGGTCAGAAACTGCAAAGAGTGCCATTCCACCAACCCCAGGCTGCTTGCTTCCCTTTACCAATATGAAGCCCAGGAATTAAGAAGCCACGAAGGATTCTTCCAGGGAATCACCACGAGTGATTCTATGGTTATCGGTGCAAACCGTAATTACCTCTTGAATATTATCAGTCTCCTTTTGTTTGCCGGGGTTATTGCAGGCATCGCATTTCACTCTGTTTTAAGAATCATTAAAAAATAAAGACCCATGGCACAAGAAAGATTATACCTTTATCCGGTCTGGCTCCGCCTTTGGCATTTAATCAATGCTCTTTTATGTCTTATACTGATCATTACCGGGATCAGCATGCAACTCTCTACTCCTTCAGTAGTCCTCGTTGGATTCAACACCGCCGTCACGATTCATAATATAGCTGGGATTATCCTGACAATAAACTACCTGTTGTTTTTTATCGGGAACCTGTTTACTTACAATGGAAAACATTATCAGATTGAATTCAGGGGCCTGATCAAACGATTGATAACCCAGGTCAAATACTATACATTTGGGATCTTCAAAGGAGAAACCCCTCCATTCCCTATCACAAGGGAAAATAAATTCAATCCATTACAACGCTTTTCCTATGTTTTCATCATGTATCTCTTTGTTCCGATCGTTTTTATCACTGGCTGGGCATTACTTTATCCCATAACAATTCCCACAACCCTCATTGGGACCAGTGGGCTTCATTTGACCGATTTGTTACATATCATTGCCGGCTATATAATTTCCATTTTCATGGTCATTCATATCTATTTTTGTACCATTGGGAAAAGCCCTCTATCCAATTTTAAAAGCATGATTGATGGGTATCATGAACCCCATTGAAAAGTTTAACCCTTAACCCTTTCCCATTGAAAGAAGCAACAGACGGCCAGCCTAAAAAGAGCTCCCGCAGGGATTTTCTGAAAAAAAGCCTGGTTGCCGGAGCAGGGGTAGTCGCTACCGGTGGATTGATTGAAGCTTACCTCGATACCAGTGCTGCAGAATCCGGTGAAAAAGTGAAAGTTCTTACCACCACGGGTGAGATTGTGGAGGTCGACAAATCACAGATCAAATACCCGCGTATATCCAGAAAAGAGTCTCATCAAGGGATTCCGGGGAAAAAATTTGTAATGGTCATCGACCTTGCAAGATGTAAGAATGCCCGTGCCTGTGTTGAGGGTTGTCAAAAAGCGCATCATCTTCCTAAAGACCAGGAGTTTATGAAGGTTTACCTTCTTCAGGATACAGAAAACACCGCTCCCTACTGGTTCCCGAAACCCTGTTTCCATTGCGATAATCCGCTTTGTGTATCTGTTTGTCCTGTTGGTGCTACATATAAACGGAGCGATGGGATCGTACTCATTGATAATGAACGCTGTATCGGCTGTAAATTCTGTATTACAGGATGCCCCTATTCGACCAGGGTTTTTGCCTGGAGACATTACGAAGAGTTTGATGAAGATACCCAGCCTTACTCTCCGGAAGCAAGCAGCCCCGGCGTGGAAGGTACTGTTTCAAAATGCGATTTCTGTCCCGATTTGATCCGGGTTGGAAAATTACCCTATTGTGTAACCTCCTGCCCGATGGGAGTAATCTATTTCGGAGACATTGACGAGGATGTTGTCACCAATGGGGCAGAAACCTACCAGTTCAGTAAATTAATACGAGAACGGGCCGGTTACCGTTACCTTGAAATTCTTGGAACGCGCCCCAGTGTTTATTACCTTCCTCCCGTAGAGAGACAGTTTCCGGTTGACCGTGGGTTTGATGGTCTTAATGAAGAGGTGGAGAAAAGATACGAATCCACGCCGTATGTACAGAAACAAAGGAGGAAATAACTATGGCAAGCGAAAAAGAACTAACGCTGTTAAAAGAATTTACTCCACAAATCGAGCATACGAATATCAAGCAGACTGTCTGGATGATTTTCCTGGCTGCTGTCATTGTCCTGGGTTTTTATGCTCTCTATGTTCAGATTACTGAAGGCCACATTGTCACAGGGATGCGTGACAACGTGGTATGGGGTATCTACATCGTCAACTTCATCTTTTTTATGGGAATCAGCTATGCAGGCGCTTTGATTTCAGGGACTCTGCACCTCTTTAAAGCCGAATGGCGAAAACCCATTATCCGCATTGCAGAGTTCATTACGATTATTGCCCTGCTAATCGGACCCTGCTATATCCTGCTTTGTATCGGTAGGCTCGACCGGCTTTATTATCTGGTGATCTTTGGGCGGATCCAGTCTCCGATCACCTGGGACGTAATTGCCATTTCTACAGATATTTTTGGCTGTTTGATCTTTCTTTACCTGGCTCTGTTAAGGGATATCGCTGCAATCCGGGATTTCCAAGAGATCCGTATCCCCAAATGGAAACGGAAAATCTATACCTTCCTGGCGCTTGGTTATACCGGAACTCCTGAGCAGAAAGAGAGACTTCATAAAGCTACCGATATTATGGCGGCAATGGTCATCGCGATAGCTGTAATTGTATATTCGGTACTCGCCTGGATCTTCAGTGTAACTCTTCAGCCAGGGTGGCATAGTACCATTTTTGGACCCTATTTTGTGATCGCTGCCGTTTTTTCGGGCTGTGGTGTGATGATCGTCGTCATGTGGCTGTTTCGGAAGATTTATCATCTGGAGAAATACATCACGATCAAGCACTTTGTGAATGTCGGGGTCCTGATGCTGATCCTGGCCGCACTTTTTGGATACTTTACCTTCAGCGATTACCTTACAAAGTGGTATGGATCAGAAAGAAATGATGAGCTGTTAATCAATCTGCTGTTTGATAAATATTACTGGCTCTTTATCCTCTCCAATTATATCGGAGTGTTATTACCTATGATTGTGGTAGGAATTAAAAAGTTCCGTACCATTAATAACATCACCATTTCAGCTATTATCGTCATTCTGGCACTCTGGGTCAACCGCTATCTGATTGTTGTTCCTACACTTGAATCTCCCTATCTCCCTATTCAGGATTCACGGCCCGCATGGATTTTCTATAACTCCACCTGGATCGAGTGGGCGTTGACGGCAGCTGGTGTTGCCTTTTTTGCGTTGGCTTTTACGATCGGATCCAAACTCATTCCGATTATTAATGTCAGTGAGCTGGCAGAATCACCACAAGAGGAAGAAAAAATCCTGGAATAAATGAAATGAACCAGTATAATCCCGGCCCTATGAAAAAAGTTATCACTATTCGCTTTTTCTGGTTGACTTCACTGCTGTTTCTTATTTCTCCCATCCTTTCTGCCCAGAATGAAGCAGAAACGGAAGAGAATGAACCCGTTGACACCTATTTATCCTTCATTGCAACATATACTTCCAATGATACGGTTGTTCTAACGGCACATCTGTTCATCCGCAGAGAAAGAATACCTGTTGACCTGCAGAATGCTCCCATCTCATTCACGGCATCCGGAGATGGTCAACAACTGACTATCGGGGAGGTTTTCACCGATTCTACCGGAAAAGCCCGATGCCTGATTCCAACCACATCATTGCCCCGCGACAAGGAGGGAATGGTTACCTATACCGCCGATTTTTCCGGAACAGACAATTACTTCTCTGCATCAGAAGTGTTTATTTCAAAACCTGCCGCACTGGATGTCTCCTTTTACGAAGAAGACTCTATCAAATATATCCGGGTCTCGGGAATTCAAACCGGATCCGAAGGAGATGATGCACCTATTGCAAATGAGACTGTTCTTTTATTTGTTCCTACCCTGTTCGCTCCTATGCCTGTCGGAGAAATATACCTCGAAGAAGACGGAGTCGGTTCAATGGAATTTCCTATGACACTTATTGGCGACTCCGTAGGAACTATCATGATTATTGCCCGGATTGATGAAAATGATCTGTTTGGGTACGTGAAAGGAGGAAGTAGTTGTAATTGGGCTATCCCAAAACATTTCCTGAAACAGGACAAACCAACCCGGGAACTCTGGACACCAGTTGCTCCCCTTTGGATGATCATCACGCTTCTGATTCTTCTTGCAGGAGTTTGGGGACACTATGTTTACGCTGTTGTCCAGCTAATCAAGATCAAACAGAGCGCCAAAAAAGAGTCCGCCTAGGAAAAAGACTAATCGATTAATTCGTAGTTTTGCGGATGACATGACACTTCCATTTACCATTTCCGGCAAGGTTATCAAAGGAAACCAGCTAGGGAAAAAACTGGGCTATCCTACGGCAAATCTGTACCTTCCCCACAGTTCAGCATTTCATCATCTAACAGGAGTCTACGCTGCATCGGTGAAGACCGGATCCGTTGTCTATCCTGGAATGGCAAATATCGGGTTCCGGCCTACGCTTGATCGCCTCTCTTTCACCGTTGAGGTCCATCTTTTCGATTTCAGAAAGGAAATCTACGGAGAAGAGATCTCTATTCAGTTTATTGAACGGATCCGTGATGAACTCCGGTTCAATTCCCTGGAAGAGTTGGTGTCGCAAATGGAAAAAGACGAGAAGGAGTGCCGTAAAATCCTGTCAGTTCTTTTGAAGCCTGATCCCAACACCAAGTAAACCGGGTGTTTCCATCCTCGGGATTAAATTTTCAACTTCAATCCGCAGCATTCCCTCTTTGTTCAGATAGAGATCTTTGCTCAGGATGATCGATCCCTCATAAATTCCCTGATCAGGTGTTCCCAGAAAGTGATCATCAGAATCTTTGACCATCAGCTGAAATTCCCTGATTCGCTCTTCTCCTGTGGGGGTATTCATAACCATGTTGAAATCAAGGGAGGTGTAAGGGAAATCCTGGTCATATCTGGCAAAGAAAACAATGTTGTATGACTTTTCTGAATTTTTAACAGGAAGTTCAAACTTCAGAATAGTAAACCGCTGCCATCTATGATCCTTAAAAGGATGGTAAACTCCATCAGGAACATCTTGCCGGCACCCGAAAAACAAGATCATTACGGGGATCAATATGATACGGTGGAGGGATTTCATGATTCTTCCTTTGAATCAGGATAACTTGATGCCGGAAACCGGATGGTAAAAGTAGTTATTTTCCCAGGATCCGAATCAAAGCAGATTGTACCTCCCACAGAATGAACGATCTCTTTTACGATGGCAAGACCAAGCCCTGCACCTCCACTGCGTGTAGTGAAGTTGGGTTGAAATATTTTATCAGCTTTATCCGGTTCAATTCCTTTCCCGTTATCTGAAATAATAACACTGTTTACCCGGCCTTCCTGATTGGTTTTAACTTCAATCTTGCCGTGGGTTTCAGGCCGTGCTTCAATCGCTTCAATCGCGTTGTTTATCAGGTTGCTGAATACCCGGAGAAGTTGTCTTCGGTCAGCAATTATCCATTTTTGATGAATAGATGGATGAAATGTGATCCGGATTTCGGAAACATCCTTATAAATCGTCAATGATGTTTTAATGAGATCATCCAGATTAATCGTTTCGTTTTCGGGTTTTGGCATCCTGGCAAAATAGGAAAATTCAGAGGCAATGGCACTGAGTGTATCAATCTGTGCGATCATGGCATCCGAGAATCGTTGCAGGCGGAGTCCCCAGTCTTCCGCACGGTCTTCCCAGGCTTTTTGAAGATACTGAACCCCAAGCTTCATCGGTGTCAGAGGATTCTTGATTTCGTGAGCTACCTGCTGGGCCATCTCACGCCAGGCTGATTCACGTTCCGAAACTGCCAATTTTTCCGCGCTGATGGTCAATTCATCAAGCATCCTGTTATACTCTTCTACCAACTTGCCAATTTCATCTTCACGACGCCAAATGAGCTTATCGTTCGTTTTCCCAATGCGGATCCGTCTGATACGAAAAGCCAGCAATTTCAATGGTGAGGTGATGTAATTACTTACCAGATATGTTACCAGTGCTCCGATCAGAAAAAATAGTACATAGATATTAATAAAAGCGATCAAAAAAGTGGAAATCTCCCGTTTCAGATCGTCCTGCCTCGAAAAATAGGGTAAATTGAGATATCCCAGAAGTTTGTTTTGAGTATTATAAAAAGGGATATAGGCCGAAAGGTAATAAAGCTCCCCTATCTGCTCTGTTTGTACGAACATGGAAGTACGCTGTTCCTGTAACCTTCTGTAAGCCTGCCTGTTGATCAGATCGGAAATCAACCCCTCCTGAAAGATTCTGGGTCGGGAGGAAGCAAGCAGAATGCCCTGCGGGTCGTAGAGATTAATATCCGAAAAGAATACATTTGAAAATTTAATTAACAGCGTTTCAAGCTCCTCGCTTCCCGCCTCCTGTAAATCATCAAGATTGTCAAATTTATGTTCCACCTCAACGAGAATTGAAAGGGTTCGTTCCAACAGGTTTTCCTCGTTTTTCTCACTATTCAGCCAGGTAAGATAAACCATCAGCAACCCTCCTGTAATGATGAATAAGGTAATGATCATGCCAAGCATGGTAAGCTGAAGCCGGTTTCGAAGTGAGAAGGATGTGAGGGTCCTGAGTTCTCTGAAATAGAGGATTCCGTAACCGGTAGTAAAGAGCAGAACAAGGAAAATCAGTAGGTATGAAAAGGGAGAAATGACGTTCAGCCAGGAAGGGTTTGATCTGCTGATCAGGAGGGATTCTCTTTCGTTGATCTTATATAGAAAATGATCCATCCTGTCGGTTGAAGGCAGAAGCTTTCCAGTTACACTATCAATATAGGCTGTCAGTTCAAACCCATAGGCATACTCCCCTACCCTATGAACCAAGTGGTTGTCTTGGTAAAAAGCATAGGAGTAATCGGAAAGGTCGGGGATATCATAGGTTCTCCTGTCGACCAGTAATTCAGGATAGCCAAGATCCCTGTATGTGGTTCGGGAACTGATTTCAATGTAAAGGGTAGCCTCACATCCGGCAATGGGATGCCGTACGATGTAATTTTCATTCCCATACCCATAGTCGAGAAAATAGATTTCGTTGTGGCAACGTTTCCCGAATGAGAAAATTACATCATCAAAGTAAGCTGAACACTCTATGATAAAGCCTTGTGGCTGAATTCGTAACGTTTTAGAGGGACGGCACACTGTGATTTGAATATTGAAATTATTCCAGTAATTGGGAAAATAATGAATCAGGATGTATGAGCTGGTGCTATCGTCGGTTTGTTGCTGTTCGACTTCATTTCTGCCTGAAGCGCGCAGGAACCGGCACACCGATGTATCCTCTGTGATCCCCTGAATAGATTGATTCAACAATAGTTCCGTAACCGGATTCTGACGGGCTGCCAGCCGGATTGCAATCAGCTCTCGTTGCTCTTTTTCACGCTGATTGTTCGCCTGGTTCAAGACAACCGTCGCAACGCCAGCAAAAAGCACCATTGCCAGAAAGAATCTGGAAACAGGGATTTTTCGCGTCGTGATTTCACCTGGAGGTGATTCAACCCTTTTTCCAGGAAAGGTCAACCGCATAGTAAAAAGAATCCATGAGCAAGCAAGAAATCCGATACTTGCAAAAGCCGGAATACTCTCCCAGGAAAGACGTGAAATATTTTCCAGGTTCATTGGCAAGGTCGAATGGATCACAAGACTTTTAATTCCTGCCATTACCAATACCAATGCGACCAAACTATAAAGGCAATTTACTACTAGCCTTAATGAGTCCCCCCATCTGTTGCTTTTTCTCGGTATGTGATAACTGGGGTAGGTACGAAAGTATAGAAAGGCAATAACAAGGATCAACATCGTATTCAGGAAAAAATCTCCCAGCGAAGGAAACAACCAGGAGGAGGAGTAGAGCATCGGCCCGAATAACTCAGAGTTGTAAAGCGCTGAAGGCCATTGAAGTAAAAATTGCACGCCGCGCAAAAAAAGGATATCAAAGATCAGGATGAAAAATAGCCAATGGTCTTTTTGGAAAACCGAAGTTAACGTACGGGACCATTGATTTAAAAAAGCGATGAAAAAGAGATAAGCAAAAACCAGAAAGAAGACAAGCCATCCCTGATCGTTTCGGGGGGGCAGGCTGGCAGGAATTTCCAGGGAACAAAGAAAATCGCCTTGGGCAGAATAGGCATTGTAGAGACCTTCATGCAATGAGATCTTCACCATTTCAGGAATCCGGCTCTTCCCCGTAAAACTGTTTCTCAGATACTGATTTTCAAAAGGATACTCCTGTTTAACCAAACAGAGTCCAACGAGTGTAAACATACCCCTCTTCATCACCGATAGTTCATACCATCCATTAGCAAGCTTGATGATTGAAGGTGTTTGATCACATTCAGGAAAAGAGACGAATGTATAGGGGACTTCATTGTCTGACCAGTAAATCAGAGAATCATCCTGATAGATCAGAAGAGTCAGTTCAGGATAAACCGGATGGGGAATGGATGCAATCTGATCCGGTCTCAGGCTGGTTGTTGAGTCCCTGAGAAAATTTTCCGTTATCCGGTTGAATTCTTGCCGGAGATGGATCTCATTTTCCAGCAATACGGTCTCAAACCTCTGGGTGATCTTATCGGGATTTTGTTTCTGCTGATCCAGCCATGGAATACCAATCAACAAAAGAACAGACAGCAATCCAAAAAACAGCCAGCGAAAGGATGTATTTTTGCTGTATGTTTGAAATGTTTTTATTATCATGCTGTTAATCAGTGTTTTACAGATGATCTAAAATCAGCCTTTCTGCGCCTGTTTCCCGGGTCGGGTAATGATCATTAGCCATTCTGGGAACCAGATCGTTCTATGCCTTAAAATTAAGAAATTTTGCGTTTCAGGATGTATATCTGACTTGAATACCCCATTTCAGGGTTTCGTGCCTGAAAATTAGAGATCAATCCCCGGAAGAATGCATGGAGATAACGGATTGACCCATTTTTATACTTTTCGCTAAGTAAGGAGATATAGAAGGCATCCAATTTTTGCGGTAGGATAGTCAAACAATTAAAATGGTATTTATCTTCAAAAGTTCGCATTGAATCACGCGTAAAGTGATAAATGTGCCGGGGCAGATCATAAGCAGCCCAATGAATTCCGTAGAAGCCGGCATCATAGGAGTTGCTGTTTGGTACCGCGATGATAACTACTCCTTCCTGCGTCAACAGGCTGTTAATTTTCTCAAGAGTCAAATCAAGTTGATGGATATGCTCTAACACGTGCCACAGGGTAATGCAATCAAACCGTTTTGTATTCTCAACACCCTGTATAAAATTATCCCTAACATCAAGGTAATAGTTAGTTTTCGCATATGTCCTGGCTTTTTCTGAGGGTTCAACTCCAATACACTTTAACTTTTTCTGCTGGCAAAAATTCAGAAATTCACCGGTTCCACATCCAATATCGAGAATAGAATTTCCTGGTGAATATTTTTTCACCAAGGAATATTTTGAACGCAACGTGAAGGAGCGTGCAATGCCGTACAATATTGCCGTAATTCCTTTGCTTCCTTTTTTATGAGAAATGTATTCATCGCTTTGA
>JAFGNY010000123.1 GCA_016926765.1 Bacteroidales bacterium
ATAGATAAATATATATGAAAGAGACCCGATCTTACGCCGAATGGTTGCCAGTCCTTAAGAACAGTGATGTGATCTACCTTTTTCTCTATAAGAAAAATGGCACTGCCGTAAACCGGTGTGCATTTGATAATCTGGAAAAAGCTGTCAGAACTGTCAGCGATGTGAAAGTTTTCTTTGCCAATGTGGAGGAGACCCGGGATATTCATCCGAACTATCCGGTAAACACAGTCCCTATTTTATTGGAATTTGAAAAAGGCGTCTTGAAAAATACCCTGAAAGGGTGTCAGGACTCAACCTATTATATCAATCATTTCGAAAACAAGATGGCTTCTATCACGGCGCAAAAGGAGGGAAAGCCCTCTTACAGCGTAACAGTTTACTCTACTCCGACCTGCTCCTGGTGTACTACTCTGAAAACATATCTGCGTAAAAACAGAATTCAATTCACCGATATAGATGTCTCACGAGATCAGGATGCTGCACGTGAAATGGTCAACCGTAGTGGGCAGCAGGGTGTTCCTCAAAGTGTGATTAACGGGGAGGTGATTGTGGGTTTCAATAAAGCCAGGATCGATCAGTTGCTGGGTACGAAGTAAAAGACGAAGGAATAAGGAATAAGGAATAAGGAATAAGGAATAAGGAATAAGGAATTTGGAACAAGGAATAAGAGAAAGGGAACACCATACATCGTCCAATCGACAATCGACAATCGACAAGGCCTCATGACGTTTATAATAACAATTAACAAAATAACAATGAACGAATTACAACCGATTAATCAGAATGTTTTGCTCGATATGAGCGATGAAGCAGGGGAGCAGGTCACTTCAGGTGGGATCATCATTCCTGATACTGCCAAAGAAAAGAAAAAATGGGCAAAGGTATTGGCTATCTCTACTATTGAAAATGCAGAGATCTCTGTGGGAGAGGTCGTCCTCTTCAAGGAATACAGTGGTACACACGTGGATTTTGAAGGCAAGAAATACCTTCTGGTACCGTATGCCGACATTCTGGCAAAGATTGTTGAGACAGAGGAGATTTAACCGGAAGTTGGCACCTTCCTGGTAAACACACCGTACAACACCGGTACGATGATCAGTGTGAGGAAAGTGGAAACAAAAAGACCTCCAATGATCGTCCATCCCAGAGGCGCCCACATGGTGCTGCCGCTCAGCGTAAGGGGAAGCAATCCCCCGATCGTGGTCAGACTGGTTAACAGGATAGGGGTGAAGCGGGTTTCGCCGGAGGTGATCACGGCTTCCCTTAATGGCATCCCCTGTTTAAGAAGTTTATTGGTGTAATCAACGAGGATGATGGAATTATTTACCACGATTCCAACCAGGCTGATCAACCCGATGAAAGCTGAAAAGGAAAAGGTATAACCGGTAATGAATAATGCCCAAATCATTCCGATCACAGCGAAAGGAATGGCAGCGTAAATGATCAGCGGCTGAATGAAGGAACGGAACTGCAGTACCAGTACGGCAAAGATCGCGATCATGGCGATAATGATTGCGATCTGCATGCCGCCGAAGGACTCGCCCCGGCTTTCCAGTTCTCCACTGATCACATAGTGATACCCGCTTGGAAAGGGATAGGCCTTTAGCTGGCTGAGCAAGGGGTTCATCACCTCATCAAGGTTCGCTCCTTTCTCTATGTCCGCTTTAACAAGCGCTGTTCGTTCCAGATCGAACCGCTGGATCATACTGGGAGACTGTGTGAACTCAATGGATGCCAGTTGGTTCAACGGAATCATCTTTCCTGTAACCGACTGAACAAAAACCCGGTCGAAATCAGCGGCTGTGATCGTATCTCCTGCCGACATCCGCAGGACAATCTGATACTCTTTCCCCTCAGGATCCCTGTATTTACTGACACTCATACCATTTATGGCCGTTCTGACCGTTTTATCGATTACAATCACAGGAACACCATAGATTCCCGCTTTTTCTTTGTTGATCTTTACCCTGATATCCAGTTGTTTTCTCGACAATTCATTTTCTACATTAATGGCTCCGGGTCGTGCGGCCAACATTGATTCCACCTCTCCGGAAATTTTCTCCAGTACATCCAGATTTTCTCCGGTAATATAAATCATCACTGGTGCTTCAATCGGACGGCCCTGTTCAAATTCCTTGATGTTGATCTTCGCTCCTGGATACGTTGAAAAGTACTCTCTCAGCCGGGTAATGAGCGCATCAAAGGAATTGGCTTCATAGGTATCAAGCTGGACAAAAATCTCTGCAAAATTTTTCGCATAATTTTTCTCGAATACATTGTAGTAAATCCTGGGATTTCCATGACCGACATTGGTTGTATAGTATTCCACCTCCGGAATAGTATCGAGCACCGATTCGACAAACAGGGCTGTTTCATTCGTCTTATCCAGGTTGGTTCCGTCAGGAAGATTGACCTGGATCAGAAATTGTGGCTTCTCTGCTTTTGGGAAAAAGGAGATCCCGACGAATTGAAACATATACAGAGAGAAAAGAAATACAGCAATCGCTGATGAGAGGGTCAATGCTTTGTGTTGAATCGCATATCCGAGAATGTTCCGATAGGGACCTTCAATGAACAGGTTAATCTTTCGTTGAAAAAACGTGGTTTCTTTTTTTGAATTTTGTAGGGAAATATTTTGAAATAATTTACTGGTAACCAGAGGAGTAAGAGTAAGTGCGACCAACAGCGACATGGTCAGGGTAGCAATGATGATGACGGGAAGGCTTTTAATAAACTCACCGGAAGCTTCCGGCATCATAATGATGGGAATAAAAGCCAGGATAGTGGTCGCTGTAGCGCTTACAACCGGCCATCCGATTTCAGAGGTGGCAGCGATGGACGCTTCCCGCGGCGAAAACCCCATTGATCTGTACCGGTTTATATTCTGTACAATGACAATTGAATTATCCACAAGCATTCCAAGGGCCACAACCAATCCGGCAATTGAGATCTGTTGTAATCCGAATCCAAGCAGGTGGACGAGGAAAATCCCCATAATGATCGAAAGCGGGATTGCCAGGATAACGACCAGTGATGACCTGACACCCATGGCAAGAAAGATAAAAAGACCTACCAGGATGATTCCTTGCAGAAGATTGAGCAGGAAATTGCTGATCCGTTTGTCTACCCATACTGACTGGTCGAAGACCGTAAACAAACGAATCGTATTGGGAAGATTTGACCTGAACTGGATCAATTCCGGTTCGATCCCTTTCCGGATGTCAAAGATGTTGAAGTCAGGTTTCTGTTTTACTTCCAGGAAAATGCACCTTTCCTGGTTGACGCGTGCGAAGTACCGGTTTTCTTCATACCCGAACCGGATATCGGCAATATCGGAAAGCCTGACGAGTCGCCCGTTCCATGAATTTACCACGGTATTTCCCATCTCATCAAGGTTTCCAAAGGAGCCGCTGGTTTGGATGGTGAAGGTTTTTCCTGCAAGTTTCATTGCTCCACCGGGAATGTTAGCGTTATTGCTTTGGATCGATTTTTCTATCTGATCGAGGGAGATATTCATAGCCGCCATCTTTTGAAAATCAAGCGTCACCCTGATCTCTTGTTCCGGGAAGGCTTTGATATCCACTTTTTTCACACCTTCAACCTGCTGAAGCCGTTTCTTTAACCGATCGGCGGCGTGTTCCATCTCCCGGTAGGAGGCCTTCTCGGAGATGAGGGCCAGTTGCATGATCACGACATCAGAAGTGGTCCACTCAAGAAAACTAAGATTCATGATCCCATCAGGAAGTTTGTTCTGGATGCTGTTTACTTTCTGGACCACTTCATCATATTTCTTTTTAGCATCCGTGCCAAAATAAAACTCCACGGAGAAATAAGCCAGTCCGTCACGGATCGTGGTTTTGATCCGTTTGATGTCGTCGAGTTCGTTGACGGCATCTTCGATGGGGGTTACCACCAACTCCTCCAGATCAACAGGGGAAGCGCCCGGATAGATGACGATAACCGATGCCCCGGGAACATTAACCGGAGGGTCCTCTGTTCGGGGCATGGTGATGAAAGAGTTGATGCCGGCTATAATCAGTAAGATGAATACCAGCATGGTAAACTGGTAATTATCTATTGCTAGTCTTGGAAGTTTCATGACAGGATTATTCGTTTGCCGGTTTGACAATGCGCACTTTTTCTCCGTCGGTCAGGTAGTTGGCTCCTTCCAGCACAACCTCTTCTCCTGGATCCAATCCGCTGGTAATGCAGATCATGCCGGTAACCTGCCGGATGGTCACGGTTCGTAAATGGGCGATGGAATCTTTCACTACAAACAGTTTTCCCTGATGGTTTTCTGCTTCAACCAACACGTCGATAGGCAAGAGCAGACAACTATCGGCATGGGGAGGCAGGATATCTGCTTTGGCTATAAATCCTGAGGCCAGTTCGTACTTTCCGGGATGAACGGCGAGTTCAACTTCATAGGTTCCCGTATAGGGATCGGCCGATTTTCCGACTTGAGTAATCCGGGCTGGGAAATCAACCCCCGGGTAAGCATCAAAAAAAATCCTGGCAGGATCTCCCAGGTTGACCCGGACGATATCACGGTCGGTGAGGTTGGCTTTGACGATCCAGTCATCTTCAGTGGAACCGAATAACATGACAGGTTGACCTGCACTGACGATCTCGTTTTCCTCTGAGAGTTTCAGGAGAATCTTTCCGGTTGCCGGCGCTTCAATCGTGGAGTACTTCAGGTTAAACTGAGCAATTTCAACATTGGTGCGGGCTACTTCCATGGCTGTTCGGGCATCCTGCAGGTGTTCCAGCGTTGCCACGCTGTCGCGGTACAAATTATCGACCCGCTGGTAATCCCTTACTGCCTTCTGAAAAGCCTGTTCTGCCTGTTGTTTTTTTGCCTCGATTTCGGCCAGGTTCAGGCTGGCCAGGAGCCTCCCCTTTTTAACGGATTGTCCTTCATTCACAGGAATCTGATCAATGATCCCACCGGTTTTAAAACTGAGTTTCACCTCCGTTTTGGAGGATAGTTTTCCGGAAGTATGGATCGGTTGTCTAAACTCCTGCGGTGAGACAGCCACAATCGTTACCCGCTGGATTTTTTCCTCTGTTTTCGAGGGATCCGTGTTATGGCACCCCCAGAGGAGGAGGATCAGGAAAATGAATGCGTTGGTTTTTTTCATAGGGATTTATTCAATCGGATAGGTTGATACTATTCTTTCAAGTTCTGCCAGGCTGATCTCGTAATCGTACCGGGCAATAATCAGGCTGAGCCCGGCAGTGGTCATATCGGTTCGGGCATCCATAAACTCCAGAAGGCTGCTTTGTCCCTGGTAATACCGCTTGCTGATCAGTTCGAAGGCTTTGGAGGCGCTCTCGTTTTCAGACAGGGATGTCTTAACGGTTTCTCTGGCAGTCACTTCACCGTACCAGGCATCCGTGACCTGAAGGCGGATCTGATTTTCAACCTCCTTGTATTTTTCCTCCAGAATATCCTGACTGATCGAAGCCTCCCGGATCTTTGAACGGTTTTCGAAACCTTTGAAAATGCTCCATTGCATTACCACGGAGGCAAACAAAAAGTCAGATTCCGGGCTGAGAGAGTAATTCTCTCCCTGGATGCCATAATCCACACCCAGTCCGAGTGTAGGCGCTTTGTTGTATTGATACCGTCTGAGGTTATTTGCCGATACGTTCTGGTATTTAGTAACCTGTTGAAGTTCCTCCCGGTTGGCTAATGCAGTGCTCAGAGCCTCCTCTTCAGGTATCGGATTTCGTATCTGCAACGCATGATCATCCATGACATTGATTTCAGATTTAAGTGGTTTATTCAATAAAAAATTGAAATAACTTTTTGCACGTTCATGAAAATCATGAGCTTCTGTAAGTTGTCTTTCCACTTTGCTGAGTTCAGCACGCGACCGGTAAACGACGTCCAGTGTGACTTTATCGTTGGCGTAAAGGCTTTCATTGACCCGTACATTCTCTTTGACGACATCCAGTGTTTGTTCAAGCAAGGTAAGGGCTTTGACAGTCTTCAGGTAATTGAAATAGGCGGTTTTGATCTCTTTGACGAGTTCGCGTTTGTAAATCTCTACGTCAATGGAAACCACTTCAGAGAGATCTTTCTGAATCCTGTAGTTAAAAAAGATATCGGGACGAAAGAGGGGTTGTCTCAGG
>JAFGNY010000124.1 GCA_016926765.1 Bacteroidales bacterium
TCGACTATATCAACAGGCAGGATGTTGTGATCAACCTTGCCGGCGCTCCCCTCTCAGGGAGATGGAGTGAGCCTTATAAAAAAGAACTCATTGACAGCAGGGTGGAAACAACCCGAAAAATCACCCGTGCTATCCTTCAGGCTGATCATCCTCCGGCATGCCTGATCAACGCCTCCGCTGTAGCCATTTATGACGACAGGAAAAAACACACGGAAGAGAGCCAGGGTTTCGCTGAAAATTTCCTTGCGACACTTTGTCGGCAATGGGAAACCGAAGCCATGAAGGCAGCTCCTGCCTGCCGTGTGGTAGTTCTTCGGATGGGGGTTGTGCTTTCTAAAAATGAAGGAGTACTGGAAAAGATGACCCCCTTTTTCAAGAAGGGAATTGGGTCCCGTATTGGCAATGGGAACCAGGGTGTCTCCTGGATTCATATCGATGATCTCGTTGAGGTTTTTCTTTTTCTCATCACGAATCCTGGAATTGAAGGCATTGTAAATGCTGTTGGGGAATATCCAACCGACAATTTCCATTTTTCGGAATCGCTTGGCAAGATGTTTGGACAGCCCGTCTATTTCAGCATCCCTAAACTTGTGGTGAAGCTGATCTTCGGAGAAGGGGCTATCGTACTAACAGAAGGGCAGAAAGTGATTCCTGCTAAGCTGTTACGTAACGGATTTAAGTTCGAGTATATCTCGATGGATAAAGCCCTGGTGGGAATTTACAGGGAATAGCTTATTTCCTGATATCCATCTCATTAATCAGCCATTTTTCTCCTGCATAATGATCGAGGATAAAAAGCAGATAACGAATATCAAGAACAATATTCCTGCACTGATCAGGATCGTATATCAGGTCGCTCATTGTTCCTTCCCAGTTCCGGTCGAAATTGATGCCGATTAGTTCACCCTTTCCATTCAATACCGGGGCGCCTGAATTGCCTCCGGTGGAATGAATCGTAGAGGTAAAAGCGACATGCATTGTACCGTCGGCATCGGCATATCTTCCATAATCTGCTGAAGCAATCAGCTCGTTTAGACGTTGGTCGACTGCATAATCATAAATGGACGAGTCCTCCTTTTCCAGAATACCCTGTGTTGTTGTGTAACACCTGTAATCAACCGCATCAGCCGGTTTAAACCCTTCAATCTTGCCAAAACAAACCCTCATCGTCGAGTTGGCATCCGGGTAAAACTGACTGGCTGGTTGCATCTCCATTTGCGCCTGAAGATAAACCCGTTGCAAGCTGTCAATCCGGGAGGTTACAGCTCTTCCCGAGGGGACAACTTCTTCGCGGTATTTTTCCAGAATGCTCTTCCCAAGAAGGTAGGCCGGATCATCTGCTAGTTTTCGGGCCGATTTCCGGTTGAACTTTCGCATAAACCTGTAAAACCTGGTTGAGTCGGTAAACTGTGAAGATGCAAAAAGGTTAAAGGTATAGGATCCAATATCTCCATGGTAATTTTTAGCGATCGTGCCAAAAATGTCCGGAAGGTATTTTTGCTCCATATGGTCCTGCATCTGCTGAAGCATCTCGTTTGTGATCATCTGATCGATTTGTGGCTGGTAATTTTTATAGAATCCCCTGGCTGATCTCAGCAGGGACTCTTTTGCTGCTTGTACCGTTTCATCCGAAACCGTGTCCTCCCCGGCAATCCGGATCAACTCCTGGGCATCGGTAGTCAGATTGAAAATTTCCGGGGCCATTCCGGCTTCGCGAAGATAAATGGTTGCCATATCGCCGGGGTAGAGTTCCTGGTAAAGTTTTTCAAACAATGGAAGGATCTCTGCATATCCTTTCCCTTCATTCTCACGACTGCTCGCCCACTGCTGAAACTCTTGTTCAGCTTTTTGTTTCTTTGCAACCCCATCAGCCTTTTTGATCCCTCGTGTTTCTCCAATCATCTTCTTCCAGTAATTGGCAATGCCGGCATACTTGGAGGCGTACTGAATCCTGACAAGCCGGCTTGTATCCATGGAATAACCGATGATATCCAGTCGTTTTTGCCTCAGCCCTATTTTGACCGGATTTTCTTTAAAAGCAATCATTTCAACCGCATAAGAGGGAAGATATTCCCTGGTTGAACCGGGATTCCCGAACAATAAGGCAAAATCGCCCTCGTCGTATCCCCCGAGAGAGACCGGGAAATAGTGTTTCGGCTTATAGGGAACATTTGAGGCTGAATACTCCGCAGGCAGGTTATTGCTGTCAGCATAGATGCGGAAGACGGAAAAGTCGCCGGTGTGCCTGGGCCACATCCAGTTATCGGTATCTCCTCCAAACTTCCCGATTCCTGACGGAGGAGCCCCGACGAAGCGAATATCTTTGAAAACCTCTGTCACGTAAAGGAAATACTGATTCCCGTTGAAATATGGAATTACGCTGGCGTTATAATGCGTTCCTTCGGTTTCTTTTTTCGTAATGGACCTGATGTTTTTTCTAATCCGCATATCCCGTTCATTTTCCTGGAGGTTGCCGGGAACTCCCTCAAGGACCCGGGAAGTGACATCTTCCATCCTGACCAGGAACGTGACGGTCAGGCCAGGATTGGGTAATTCCTGATCCATCGAAGCCGCCCAGAAACCATCAGTCAGGTAGTCATGTTCCAGTGAGCTGTGTCGCTGAATGATCCCGAAACCACAGTGGTGGTTGGTCAGTAGAAGGCCTTTCGGTGAGACCACTTCGCCTGTGCATCCCCGGCCGAACTGAACTACAGCATCCTTGAGGCTGGATCTGTTGATACTATAGATCTCTTCAGCCGAAAGTTTACATCCAAGCTGTTGCATCCGGTCGATGTTTTTATTTAACAGCATGGGGATCCACATCCCTTCATCAGCAAAAAGGGCATGATGAGTTGTGATAAGGAATGCAGAGAGGGTAATGATTCTGACAAGTCGTTTCATGATGTAGGGGTTTTTTTTCGTTAAGCTGATCTCTTCAGGTCAGGTGTTAAAGCGGAACCTGAGATAGGCAATCTTTTTACCCTGTTCCAGCCAGATGGATTCATAATAGGTTTGAATTGTTGCAACCGGTTCACGGGGATATTGATG
Organism: Bacteroidales bacterium; assembly: GCA_016926765.1. GTDB lineage: Bacteria > Bacteroidota > Bacteroidia > Bacteroidales > FEN-979 > QYOJ01. Next base: position 3,049 of record JAFGNY010000124.1, read on the forward strand.
GTAAAGATCTTCTGTTTCCAGCAGGATCTCGGCAGGAAAGATCTTCAGGATCTCTTTCGTATAATAAAAAAGCTGGTGGTCATCCGTTTTCAGATGAACGATCCCTCCCGGATTCAGGATCCGCCGGTATCGGTTCAGGAAGACCGGGGCAGTCAGCCTCTTTCGCTCTTTCCCTGGCTGAGGATCGGGGAAAGTGATCCATAATTCGTCAACCTCTCCGGTGTCGAATAAGTATTCAACGTGATCGGCACGGGACCGGATAAAAGCCACATTGGTGATTGTTTCCTCCTCAACCGTCTTACATCCCCTCCACAATCGAGCTCCCTTGACATCAATCCCAATATAATTACGGTTTCCCTGTTTGCGTGCCAGCCCGACCGTATACTCTCCTTTCCCGCATCCCAGTTCCAGGGTGATGGGGTGATCATTTTTGAAAAAATCCGCTCTCCATCTGCCCTTCAACCAGAAAGCCGGTTTTAAATCTGTATAGCGGGGTTGAAAAAGATGTGCGAAGGAGATGTTTTCAGTAAAGCGTATCAGCTTCTTTTTTGCCACCTCACAAATTATTTTTCCAGGATCCAGGCTCCGGGGAATCCATTTGCTTTCATGGAGTTCATCATCCGTATTGCTTCGGCCTGGGTTGAAAAAACTCCGGCAGCAACCCTTGAAAGGCCTCCTGATGAACGGTCAAAGATCGTTGCATTGATCCCGTTCCGGTTCAGCCTGCCTACCAGTTTGTGAGCGTTTTTCTCGACTCCAAAAGCGCCGACAATGACGGCAAAATTGCCGGTTCGCTGGTTACCGGTCCTGGATAGATCAGGAGTAGATTCAGTGATAGGCTCCTGTTCTATCGCAGGTGCTATCACAGGTTCAATCTTGTCTCTAACAGGCCCTGTAGACAGTTCCCTGTCACGGGACGATCGCATCTCTGCGGGAGTCTCTTCTTCCATCATCGGGGTAGAGGGTGTTTCCTCCGGTGCTTGTTTCACTTCCGCTTGACTGAATGGTGAGAGGGATGAAAGGATATCAGCCGAATTCCATGATCCGGATTTGATGGAGTCATAGCCAGCAAGGCTGAGCATCACCGCCACTGCCACGGGGACTGCAAGTATGGCAGCCCATTTCAATGGTTTTGGGATCGCCCGTTTGACCAGTTCCCTGGTCTCCTTTCGGGATTGAAGCCGTTTCTCGATCCTGTCGAGATGGGCATCCCGTTTGATGGGAGAAGAGAAGAAAGGTTGTAATCCGAATGATTCGGGCAATAAATTGGAACGGAGGTCCTGATCAAACTGGATGTTCTCCTCCTTTCCCATATAGAGTTTCCCGATGTTTTTCAGGATCAGATACTTTCTGTTTTTCAGGGATTTGACAGTTTCCTCAGCAAACCGGTGAATCTGCTCGCTGGCTTCCTTAAAACTCACCTTTTCTGCCTGTGCAATATGGTTGGCCAGCAGGCCATCATTCTGACGCAGGTTGACATTGAATAAAATCTTTTTTGATGGAGGCTGGAAGGTATGGTACACCGAATGGATCTGTGCGGGAAGGTAACTGCCTACAAAGCCCCCTAATCCGGGAATTATGACACAGTCGTGTTCCGATAATAGTTCAGCGATGTAATGTTCTATCTCCATAACCGGGATGTTTAAACTGCTAAGATACCAATAAATGGTGTTGCTTAGCTTCTCCTGTTGGTAATTTTTAGCAAATCAGCCGGGGTATCAATGGAGATACTTGGAAAGGTTGTTTCCTTAACATAGATGGGAAGACCATGCTGAAGCCACCGGAGTTGTTCCAGGGATTCAGCCCTCTCAAGGGAGCTTTCCGGCAATTTCACCAGTTCGGGAAGGATGGATTTTCGGAAACCATAGAGTCCCACATGTTCAAGAAAAGGGAATTCCGTTGTTTCTTTTTCGCCTGATCGCTTCCGGATAAAAGGGATCTGTGAACGGCTGAAATAGAGTACCTGATGGTTGTCATTACAGACAAGTTTGACCACGTTGGGATCAGTAACCTCTTCCCGGGAGCAGATCTTCCTGGCCAGTGTGGCAATCCGGATTGCGGGATCGTTGAAACAGCTAACCACCTCAGAGATCTGTTCAGGGGAAAGAAAAGGTTCGTCGGCCTGAATATTTACAACCACATCGATAGTGTCCGGGTTTTCCGACAGGATAATATCCAGCGCTTCAGCACAACGTTCGGTACCGGTTTTATGACAGGAAGCCGTTATAACGCATTCCCCGCCAAAATCCTGAACATGTTTCAGGATCCCGGAATGATCGGTGGCGACAACCACTCTTGAAAGGTCTTTGCACAAGGAAGCCTGTTCATACACACGTTGAATCATCGATTTTCCTTCGATAACAAAGAGCGGCTTCCCCGGAAAACGGGTGGAATCATAGCGTGCCGGAATGATGCCAAGACTTTTCATCAGGAGAACTAAAACAAACCGTGAAGTTCAGCATTGACCCGTTCGATCACCGTACCCAGATCTTCCGCACTCTCGGGAAAGTTAACATTGTCCACGTCAACGATCAGCAATTTACCCTGGTTGTATCCCTTGATCCATTCCTCGTACCTTTCATTCAGGTTTTTCAGATAGTCAAGACGGATAGCGCTTTCGTATTCCCGACCGCGTTTCTGAATCTGTTTCACAAGGGTTGGAACTGTAGCACGAAGGTATATCAACAGGTCTGGAGGTTGGATCAGAGAGCTGATCAATTCAAACAGGGAGAGGTAGTTGTCGAAATCCCGTGTACTCATCAGGTTCATCGAATGGAGGTTAGGAGCAAAGATATAGGCATCTTCATAAATCGTCCGGTCCTGAATGACCGTCTTCCCCGACTTCCGGATCTGGATGATTTGCTTGAACCGGTTATTCAGAAAATAGATCTGCAGGTTAAAGGACCACCGTTGCATATCTTCATAGAAGCTATGCAGATAGGGATTATCATCAACGCTTTCATAGTGAGGTTCCCAGTTGAAGTGCTTGGACATCAGCTCAGTAAGCGTTGTTTTTCCGGATCCTATATTTCCTGCAATCGCAATATGCATAGTTCTGAATTTAATTCAAAGATAAACAAAGAGCCGGAGTTACGAAATCATCTGCAGGATTTCATCGATATATTTCCGGCTATTATACAGTCGGGGGACTTTATGTTGCCCACCCAGTTTTCCTTTTGATTTTAACCAGTCATAAAATGTATGACGGGGCATCACCCGGATAACAGGTTCGCTGAGGATCATGTTGTGGTAGCGCTTTGCTTCATAGTCTGAATTCAGGGACTTCAGAGCGTTATCGAAAATTTCGGTAAAAAAGGCCATCTCGTTCGGAGGAGTCTCAAATTCAATCAGCCATTCATGGGCACCACGTTGATTTTCATCAATATACACCGGAGCTGCCGTATAATCGATGATGTTGCACTGACACCGGCTACAGGCGATGGCAAGAGCCTTCTCTGCATTGTCGACGATGAGTTCCTCTCCAAACGCATTGATGAAGCTACTGGTCCGACCAGTAATCTTGATCCGGTATGGATTTACTGAAGTAAATTGTACCGTATCCCCAATCATGTATCTCCAGAGACCAGCGTTCGTAGTGATTACAAGGGCATAATTGGTATTTATCCTGACATCTTCGAGTGAGATGGCGGGAGGATATTCCTTCGTGAAATCCCCAACTTCGATGAATTCGTAATAGATACCGTAGTCCAGCATCAGGAGCAGGTCATCCGCATCTTCGCGATCCTGGATGGCAAAGAATCCTTCAGAGGCATTGTACGTTTCGAGATAATGCATCCGGTCGGATGGGAACAACCGCCTGAACTGTTCACGGTAAGGGAGAAAGCTCACGCCTCCGTGGATGAACAACTCGAAGTTGGGCCAGACTTCCAGGAGGTGTTCCTTGCCGGTAATTTCCAACACACGCCGTACAAGCAAAAGAGTCCACGAGGGAACACCGGAAATGTTGGTTACATCATGCTGAATCGTCTCCCGGGCCATCTTTTCTATTTTGGATTCCCACTCATCCATCAATGCAATTGAAAGGTTCGGTGTACGGAGAAATTCAACCCAAAAGGGCAGGTTCTGCATCAGAATAGCTGAAAGGTCGCCCTGATAATAGATCGATTGCCCTGAAACCTCCACGATCTGGTGTGTCCCGCCCATGCCAATGGCTTTGCCCGAAAAGAGGTTGGTATCCGGACGGTTATTGCAATAGATACTGAGCAGATCTTTTCCTCCTTTAAAATGGCACTCCTCCAGCGCCTCTTCACTGACCGGGATAAATTTGCTTTTATCCGTGGTTGTGCCTGAAGATTTGGCAAACCACCTGATCTCTGTTGGCCAGAGAATGTTCTGTTCCCCCTGTTTCAACCTGTCAATCGATGGCTTCAGCACTACGTAGTCAACCACCGGTAGACGCTCTCTGAAAACTTCAGGGGAGGTGATCGATTTGAACTCATAACGTTGGCCCCATTCCGTATCTCGTGCCGACTGGAGAAGCTTTTTAAGCCATTCCCGCTGAACATCATGTGGGTATTTTAGAAAAAGCTCAATCTGGTGAATCCGCTTTTTCATCAACCAGGAGATGACAGTGTTTAAGAGTTCCATTCGCGAAGGATCAGTTCAGACTGTCAAAAATACGATTTATCTTCAAAAACAGAAGGATTAACCCCCGAAAGTACCTTACGTAGCCTTACCATAAATTATCCCCAATTCCTTGAGGGAAAAAAGATCAGGCGGTAACATAACATTTCGAAAAAACATTCAGAATCTGAACGTCAGGGGAAGATTTGTAAAAAATTTGATTTTAGGTAATATATATTCCTTTTTTATTTTGTTTTTCTGAGGGAATACGCTATATTTGTGACCCTAACAATTTTTTAGATTAGTGTTCATTCTCTTTCTTGAATTTTTTATCAACTCCTAACAACCGTTATCATGACAAAGATCAAATTGTTTATTGTCGAAGATGAACTGATCCTCGCACATGACCTGAAAGCCAAACTGACCGATTTAGGTTATGAAATCATGGGATTGGAAACCAAAGGGGAAAACGCAGTGGAAACAATCGCCGCCCTGAAGGAGAAGAATCAGGAGCCCGACATTGTCATTATGGATGTTAAACTGGCCGACACGATGGATGGCATTGAAGCAGCCAGAATTTTAACCGAGAATTCGAATTGCGGAATCATTTTTCTGACCTCTCTTAACCGGAATGATGTATTTACCAAATCGTTCTCGTTGAAACCCTATGCTTATCTTTTTAAACCGGTTGATATTGACCAGATCAGGGCAGCGATTGAAGTGGCAAATTACCAGCGAAACCTCGAGATCACGAATGAGCGGATTATCTCCGAACTGAAAACTGAAATTCAGTCACGTAAAAATGCTGAGAAGGAGAAAAACCAGCGTCTTCAGGAGCGAATCAGGGCTGAACAGAAAGTGAACCAATTGCTCAAACAGAAACATCAGATGGAACTCGACCTGATCAACCGTGAACTGGCGACTTCCTCTATCTTTATTTCCCAGAAGAATAAAATCATCGGGCTGATACGGAAAGATTTGAACAGACTGCTAAAACGCGGTAAGGTTATCAGTAAGAAAGAGATCACGGAGGTCCTCGACACGATTGATGAAAACATCAAATTTGACAATGACTGGTACCGGATCAAAGCACATTTTGAGAAGATACACCCCGGTTTTTTCGACCGGCTTAGGGAAAAACATCCCCAGTTAACCCCGACAGATCACAAATTGGCCGCTTTGCTTCGCATGAACCTCGCCACCAAAGAGATCTCTCATATTCTGAAAATTACCGCACCCAGTACGGAAATTTCAAGAATCAGGTTAAGGAAAAAACTGGAATTGCCAAAAGGGACGAATCTTGTGCAGTTTATCTGCAACATTTAATCCTCCATTAATTCATCGGTCAGGGTCAGGTTGTGAAATACCTGCTGAACATCATCGTCCTCTTCAAGGATGTCGATGAGTTTCAGTAGTTTTCGGGCACTTTCGACATCAAGGGTTTCGGTTGATTTTGGAATTCGCTGAAGTGAAGCGCTTTCGGGTTCGACTTTCAGCTCTTCAAGTTTCTTCATCATATTCCCAAAATCCTCCATTGCAGTGGTAATGGTAAAAACCTCATCGTCCAACTCAATCTCTTCAGCTCCAGCGTCAATCAACTCCATTTCCAATTCGTCCTGATCAAGGTCCGCTTTGGGAACAACAAAGACACCTTTCCGGTCAAAGAGGTAGTTGAGCATTCCGTTTTTTCCGAGTTCTCCTCCGTGTTTACTGAAATAGGAGCGGATATTGCTTACCGTGCGCTGGGTATTATCAGTCAGACATTCCACGTAGATAGCAATCCCATGAGGACCTTTCCCTTCGTAGGTTGTCTCACTGAGCGCAGCAGCATCCTTCTCCGATCCTTTGTTGATTGCTCGCTGAATCGTCTCTTTAGGCATGGAGGCTCCTTTAGCGTTCGCAATTCCTAATCTCAGTCTTGGGTTGCCATCGGGATCGGGTCCCGATTCCCTGACAGCAATGGTAATCTCCTTAATGATTTTAGAGAAAATCTTGGAGCGTTTTGCATCAAGAGCCCCTTTTTTACGCTTGATTGTCGACCATTTATTATGACCACTCATGCAATTGAAAATTTAAGATTCATTGTGTAAAATTAGTAATTTTTTTCTCGCTTATGAAAACGATTGGTAACTTTGGAAGGTTTTAAAACCAATCCCTTCGCTTGTGCAAACCAGGTTTTTCCTTCTGTCATTGATCCTTCTGCTCTCCCCGGTGTTGATGTTCCGGTGTGCAAATCCAGTCACGCCGCAAGGTGGCGACAAAGACATCACTCCCCCAAAGGCAGTAGCTTGCATCCCGCCAAATTATTCCACCCATTTCTCCTCTCCTGATATCCGAATTACATTCAACGAATTTATCGCCTTGAAATCACCAAGTTCCGAAATTTTTATCTCTCCTCCCCTTGATAAGAAACCCGACTATAAACTGAGAGGGAAAACAATCATCGTTGATTTTGATCAGGCATTAGATTCCAATACTACCTATATCATCAACTTCGGAAAATCCATCAATGACATCACAGAAGGAAATATCTTATTGAATTTTCAATATGTATTTTCCACAGGTAATTTTATTGACTCTCTTTCAATAACGGGAAAAGTGATTTATGCGTTTGATAACCAGCCGGTTTCTGAAGCTTTCGCAGAACTCTACCTCGACAACAACGACACAATCCCCTTTGATTCACTACCCTACCTTGTACCCCCACTCTATATTACCGAAACCGATAAACAAGGGATGTTTACCTTTTCCAATCTCCATCCTGGAGATTATAAACTGATCGTATTGGAGGATAACAGCGGGGACTTTATCTACAACATGCCTGCAGAAAAAATCGCCTTTGAAGATTCGTTGATCTCTCCCTGGTTTATACAGGAAGTCCTGGCTGACAGTACCGGACTGGATAGTATCAATCCCCCGCCTCTTCCAATCAAAAACGACCTCCTACTGAAGCTGTTTGAAGAGATCGATTCAACCCAGGAAGTCATCAAATCAGAACTGGTGACGAATGACATGTTCAGGATCATCTATAAATTTCCACCCCATTCCCCTGTCGTCATCCCTCTGAACCTCGATTCAACCCATGCCTGGTGTATGGAAGAATTCAGCCCCAACAGGGATACCCTCCTTTTTTTCCCTACCATAGAAATCCCGGACACCCTGATCCTTGAAGTACATGATGGGGAAATGGTTCTTGATACCGTATTGATTGCTCCTACACATATCGCCAAAGCAAAACACCCAAAGAAAAAAGAAGAGGAGGAGAAACCCGAAAGACTGTTGGTTAACTGGAACTCCAGAAGTACATTCAACTATTTTAAAAATCCCCTGATTGGCCGGGTATCACATCCATTATCGGAGTATGACCTTTCCGGAATCCTGCTGATCAGTAATGGGGATACCATGGTTCCCACCATTGAGTTTACTGATCCGCTGGTCCGGTTTTTCAAGGTGTCATCCTCATGGAAAGAGGGAACTTCATATAAACTGGTGATTCCGGATTCAGCTTTCCTCTCTTTCAACGGACTTTACAACGAAATGACCGTTTATACTGTAAAAACAGTGGTTCTCAGAGAACTGGGATCTCTTCTTTTAAACATCAACACGTCAGAGAAGCCGGGTGACTATATCATCCAGCTTCTGACAGACAAAGGAATTGTTGTGGAAGAAAAATACCTGAATGAATCGGGACAAGTAAAGTTTGCCTTCATAGCACCGGCAACCTACACTATAAAAGCCATCCTTGACTACAATAGAAACAAGCGATGGGATACAGGCGACTACCTGAAAAAGATACAGCCCGAAACGGTCTTCTTTTTCCCAAAACCTCTTGATATCAGAGGGAACTGGGATGTTGAGGAAGAATGGAAGTTATAATAGAAGAGACTATGCTTCCACGCAACGATCCAGCGATTCAATGATTTCCGTCAGCTTATCGTGCTTCAGGGAATAAAAGATCATCTTTCCTTCTCTTTTTGATTCAAGAACCCCTTTGTTTTTCAGGATATTCAGATGATGGGAAGCTGAAGCTTGTTCGATGTTGAGTTTTTCGTATATTTCAGTAACGGAAAGCCTTTTTGTTGCGGTCAGCAATTCAATGATAGCAATTCTCATAGGATGCGCCATAGCTCTAAGCATGCTGGCACCGATCTCCAGTTTTTCAAGTTGTAACACTTTCTTTTTCATGATTTAAATTACTGTTTCGATAAGTTGATACAAA
>JAFGNY010000015.1 GCA_016926765.1 Bacteroidales bacterium
ATCCTGGGAAATCCTAAAAGTCATCTGGTACTCGGGATCATCGGAGGAGCTGTTTTATTGCTTTTCGGGATTGCGACCCTCATCAGGAAAATTCCGGAAACGGAGACTGTTGAAGCCATCCGGGAGTTGAAATTCACCCGGGGGGGATTCTTCACCTATTACTTCAAAGGATACTTTCTGAACCTGGCCAATCCCTCGATCTGGTTTTTCTGGATCACTTCAGTGGTTGCGATCAATTCCAGCTACGGCGGACACAGGGATAAAGTGGCTTTTTTCTTTGCCGGCACGCTCATTATGGTGCTGATGACAGATATCCTGAAAGCGGTACTGGCAGATAAAATCCGCTCGGCGATCAGCCCGCAGGTAAAGCTCTGGATCAACCGGATCGCCGGCATTCTCTTCCTGATCATCGGATTATTCGTGATCGGAAGTTCGATCTCAGAATATTTTTACGGGATCTCTTTGTTAAAAGGACAATTAACCCAATAATCTATCTATCATGGAAAAAAAAGGTTAAAAAAACTGGTGGTTCCTGGTGATCAACGGATTGATCGCAATCCTCGTTGGGATCTTTCTTTTGTTCTTTGAAAAAGACATGATCAAGGAACTTGTGCGCTATATCGGTATCGGGATTGCGGTTGTTGGCGCATTGTTGTTATTCGCAGCGATCCGGAATATCAAAGCAGACAAGCAAGCCGGAATGCTTCTCTTTGAATCGATCCTTACACTGGTGATCGGTTTGATCATTGTATTGTTTCCAACATTCTCGCTGAATGTCTTCCTGATTATCATTGGCGTTTGGGCTGTCATTCTTGGCATTGTTCAATTAGCCATCCTGATTAACATCAAGGGAAAGATTGCCGGGAAAAACATCCTGCTCTTCAATGGATTGTTAACCATTGTATTGGGTGTGATGCTATTTTTTGAACCACTAACCAGTGTAGTCATTCTGGTAAAAATTCTCGGCGCTTTTGCCATCATTTTCGGCATCCTGATGATCTACTTCGGGTTTGTGCTTAAGACGATAAAAATAGTGTTGGAGGGAGGGGATCCATCTTCTGAAGAAAGCAAATAATATCCGGATTTATCCGGTTTTTACCAGTTTTTCAAACTCCATCTTATAGTTCGATCCAATTGGCACAAATTTGTCTTTGATCCTTACCTGATTCCCTTCGATCATTTCCACTTTCGACAGCGAGATGATGTAGGATTTATGGATCCGTGGAAATCTGGCCGGGGGAAGGATCGATTCGATATGCTTCAATGACAAGTAACTGACAATCATCCGTTCAGCGGTAAAGATCTTGACATAATCCCCCAGCGCTTCTATATAAAGCAGGTCATTGAAGTTCACCTTAAACGTTTTCTTTCCTGATTTTACAAATACAAACTGATCTTCTGGAATCTGATCACGGGCCATGCCCTGATCTTCCGGGAGATTCCGTGACGACAACACATCCTGCGCTTTGTGAACCGATTTTACAAACCGCTCAAATCCAAAGGGTTTCATCAGATAATCCACCACGTCAAGCTCATACCCTTCCAATGCATATTCAGCGTACGCGGTAGTGATAATCACCAGGGGGGCATGTTTCATGGTTTTCAGGAAATCGATCCCGCTTAATCTGGGCATATTGATATCCAGGAACATCAGGTCTATTTGCTGCTGATGTAAAATTTCCATGGCTTCCAGGGCCTGGTTACACTTCCCAACGACCTCCAGAAAAGGCAGATCCTGGGCATATTTTTCAATCACCCGCTGAGCAAGGGGTTCATCATCGATAATGAGGCATTTGATTTTCGTCATTCCCTGATAAAAATTGAAAGTTCAACACGATAGGTAGTTTCTGTAATGATAATTTGCAGATCATGCTTCCCGGGATAGAGCAAATCCAGGCGTTTTCTTACATTAATCAAGCCGAAACCAGCCTGTTGATATTCCTCCGGGCATCCGGAAGCATCGGTATTATTTTCAATGGAAAAGTTAACCCTGTCGGGATTTTCCACATTGAATCCAATGGAAATATAGGGACTTCTTGTGGCCGTTTTGCATCGGTGCTTGAAGGCGTTTTCAATGAAGGCAATGAAAAGAAGCGGATCAATTTTTGTGTCCAGGTGGTCTCCTTTTACATCAAATGTCAGGTTCAGTTGAGCATCTGATCGCATCTGTTCAAGATAAACGTAACTTTTCAGAAAATCAAGTTGTTTTGTCAGAGGAACTTTGTTGTCCTGCGATTCATAAATCACATACCGCATCAATTCCGAGAGTTTGAGGATCATCTCCGGCGTTTTTTCCGATTTGTCAAGACTTAATGAATAGAGGCTATTCAGTGTGTTAAAGAAGAAATGCGGGTTAACCTGCGATTTGAGCGCCTGAAGCTCCGCCTTGACTTTCTGTCCTTCTACCTCTTTCACCCGCAATTCAGCATCCTGAAGAGCAATTGAGTCGCGCATAAATTTCAGCAATGTGGTGACGATCAGAAACATGGAAACAAGGATCATTTCGGCAATTGCTTCATTGATAAATTCAGGGTGATCCTCTTCAAAGATGTGGGAAGTGAAGTAGTTCAGCAGAATAAAAAGACAGATATTCCCAACTTCCAGAATGGAAAAGAGAATAAATTTTCGCTTCCTGAAAAATCGGGGAAGCAACCATAAGAGATTGATATAGACCGAAATGGCAAGAAACAGGACCGAAACCAGTATAGAAGCGGCCATCCGTAAATCGATTTCATCGATCCTGAATCCCCGGGTATAGATCAACAACAGGAGAAAAAATCCAATGCTGACTATCCAGAAAAGAATGTGCGGAATGATAAAACGTTTCTTCAGTTGCGTGTAAAATCCTTTCAGCATAATGGGTCGTTAGGTGCCTGCAAAGATGAAAATTACCCTGACACCAGTCAATTTTTTTTGATTACCTGCCTTTCTTGCCGGATATTGTCCATGTAAAGTAAGACGATTACCCCCATACCGGGGCCGCTTCATTCATCTAAAAAAATTCTGCGTTCGGAAAATTGTGTGTATTATTGTAACTTCATTCAATAAATCACTGGTATTATGACGACAAAGAGATTCATTTTATTGGCCCTGATTGTGGCCGGTTCGCTTGTCCTGTTGTTTCCCGGAAAAAAGATCAACGCCGGAAATCCGCCTGACGAGGGTATGTGGTTACCCATCCTGATTGAACGGCTCAACTATGTGGATATGAAAAAAATGGGGCTCCATCTGACCCCGGAAGAGATTTACAGCGTAAACCATTCCAGCCTGAAGGATGCCATCGTTGGCCTTTCATCCGGAAGTCCGGCAACCGGAGGGTTTTTCTGTACTGCTGAAGTTGTTTCCGATCAAGGGCTGATCTTTACTAATCACCACTGCGGATACAGTGCGGTGCAAAATCACAGCACTCCCGAACATGATTACCTTACCGACGGTTTCTGGGCCTATTCCATGGATCAGGAGCTCCCCAATGAAGGCATGATGGCCTCTTTTCTGGTACGCATTGAAAACGTAACCGATTCCATCATCCCGTTTCTTGCCGATTCTTTGGCAGAAAAGGAGCGGGGAAAGATTATCCGGGAGATCACCCATCGCATCAGCGAGCGGGCCACTGAAGATGGAAAATACACCTCACGTGTCAGCTCTTTTTACAGCGGAAATGAATATTACCTCTTCGTTTGGAAAACTTTTAAGGATGTCCGTCTCGTAGGAGCGCCCCCTTCATCCATCGGAAAGTTCGGAGGGGATACCGACAACTGGATGTGGCCCCGCCATACAGGAGATTTCACGATTTTCAGAGTCTATGCCGACAGCACAAACAATCCTGCCGACTATTCAGAAAACAATGTTCCTTTGACTCCTGATTACCATCTCCCCATCAGCCTCGGGGGAGTCAAGAAAAATGAGTTTGCCATGATCTGGGGATACCCCGGAAGTACCAGCCGGTACCTCACCTCCTATGGAATCGAATACAATCTGAAGGATTTCTATCCCGTAATCATTGATGTTTTCGGGAAAGAAATGGAGGTGATGAAAGCCCGGATGGATGTCGATAAAGCTGCCAGGATTGCTTACTCGGAGAATTATGCCGGACTCTCCAATACCTGGAAAAACTTCATCGGTCAAACCAGGATGCTTCGGAAGAACCATGTGATCCTTAAAAAGCAGGAACTGGAAACTGAATTTACCAATTGGATCAATGATAATTCCCTGCGAAAAGAGAAATACGGAGAGGTGCTTCCTGAATTGAAAGAAGGGTATGAAAAATTAGGAGAGGTTAGTATTCCGTTTTACTATTCCAGGATTGCCGGCGCCGGGTTGGATATCGTGGGATTTGCCCAGGGTTTTTCTCCCCTGAAAGAACAGCTGGAGAAGAAAAATAAAGCGGCCATCGAGGAAACTGTAAACGGATTGCGGGATGTTGTGACGGATCATTTCAAGGAGTGGGATTTTGAGATCGAGAAAAACACATTGGGAGAGATGCTTAAACTCTATGCGAAAAATGTCAGGAAAGAAAACCTTCCTTCCATTTTCACGACAATCGAGAAGGATTATAACAACGATTTTATGGCGTTTGCCAATGCTGTTTACAACACCAGCGTTTTTGCCACCGCCGAAAAAGCCAATGCTTTTCTGGATAAACCATCCCTCAAGGTATTTAAAAAGGACCTTGGATGGCTAACGGCTGAATCCATGCAGGCTGAATCAGGCAAGTACATGAGCGCCTTTGGAGAAGCACGTTCGGGTCTCGCAAAAGGCAATCGGTTGTGGATCGACGGCCTCAGGGATATGATGCCCGATAAGATGTTTTATCCGGATGCCAATTCAACCATGCGGTTCACCTATGGTAAGGTATTGGACTATTTCCCGGCTGATGCTGTTCATTATGACTACATCACGACGCTCGATGGCGTGATGGAAAAAGAGGATCCTGATCATGATGAATTTATCGTGGATCAGAAACTGAAAGATCTCTACCAGGCAAAAGACTTTGGCCCCTATGGCGAAGACGGGAAACTCGTTGTCTGCTTCCTTACCACCAACGACATCACCGGAGGAAACTCCGGTAGTCCGGTAATCAATGGCGATGGCCAATTGATCGGATTAGCGTTCGACGGAAACTGGGAAGCGATGAGTGGCGATATTCTCTTTGAGGAAAACCTGCAACGGTGCATCAATGTGGATATCCGCTATGTCCTCTTTATCATCGATAAATTCGCCAACGCGAAAAATATCATTGACGAGCTGACGATTGTAGAGTAGAGACGAGACAAGCCTCGTTTCTACTCAGCTATCACCTTTTTCCACTGAACCTGAGTCCCAATTGTCGCCTTTAGAAAAAACAGGCCTGGCTTGATTTCCTGGCTAGCTGCATACCGGTCATACCGGATGGCGTGCTTCCCTATCGAAAAAATGCCTTCCCGGATCAGGCAGATGAATCGGCCCGTCATGTCAACCAATTCCATTTTCACCGATGCCTGATGATCCAGTTCGATATGAATGTTCAGTTGTTCGCGGAAGGGATTAGGGTAAACTGTCAGGAGAATATTCTCCGGAGGTAGTGCAGGATCGGGTTCGCCAATATAGGTCGAATCATATCCTCCGGAGAAGCAGGTAACAATTCCGTTCCGTGCTCCCAGAACCATCTCCATGCTCAAATCGCCTACGATGTCGGGAATGGCATTCAGGGCATCCACCGCATCGGAAGCCGGGACTATTTGCATTGTCGTCCCATCGGTTCCGTCCAGAAAATAGCCGTAGTTGCTTTGGAACAGGGTGCCAATGATCGCATCGTTGTAACCATCCCAGGAGATGTCGCCGATGTTGGCCACATTCCAGGCTTTGTCGGCCAGGGGAACGGTCCAGATGTACTCTCCATCCAGGCCACTCAACACAATGCCCTGTGATCCGCTGTATGCTACAAGGATGTCACGGTATCCGTCTTTGTTCACATCCCCCATATCCTCCAACCGCAGGATGATGTAATACCCAAGATTTTTGTTGTGGAGAACGGATCCTGTTGCTGCATTCAGCAGGAGCATCATCCCGCTGAAATCTCCCGTGGCAACATCTTTTTTCCCGTCACCGTTGATGTCGTCCAGTTGCATCAACCCCCATACCGAAGTCCCTGAGGCAGGACGGGTCCATTCAACCTGGCCACTGGCGCCGTTAATGCCAAAGATCCCTCCTTCCGATTCCTGCTGGTTTGATCCTCCGGTTACGACATCCGGCTTGCCATCACCGGTAAAATCTTCTACCCCGATCACGGAGAACAGAGGGCCTGCGGCGGGATTCGGTCTCTCCCAGATCGAGGTGCCTGTGAGTCCGTTCAGGCAATAGACTCTTACAGGGCCGGTATTATTGCCATCATTTCCGGTTGAGGCTAAAACATCCGGCTTTCCGTCATTATTGTAATCGTAAGCAGCATCCACCTGGTACACCCATCCACCGTCACCATATTCGTGAGTATCGTGTTTCCAGATCTGTTGCCCGGTTTTTCCTGAAAATGCGATGATCGACCGGTCACCGCCGGCGGTTCCTACAATGACATCCCGGTAGCCGTCGTTATTGATATCGGAAATAGTTGTCATACAGGTCTGCCTGTAAGTGTAACCGGAATAAATCGCAGTGGCCCAAAGCACATCTCCGG
>JAFGNY010000125.1 GCA_016926765.1 Bacteroidales bacterium
GCTGCTGCCTGGACAAAGAGCCAGTCTCCCGCCGGCGGAACAGTTCAGTACAAGGATCTCTATGCCACCGGCAACCTCTCCTGGGAACTGGATATCTGGGGAAAGCTGCGCCGGGCCAAAGAGTCGGCCATGGCAGACCTTCTTGCCCAGGAAGCGTATAAAAAATCAGTTTACATCATGGTGATAGCCAATATTGCTTCCGGTTATTTCAACCTCATTGAATACCAGGACCAGCTTCAGATCGCCAAATTCAATGTAAATATCAGGCAGGAAGCCCTATCGCTTGTAAAACTGAAATTGGTGGCTGGAACCGTTTCAGGCCTCGTCGTCGCTCAGGCAGAAGCAGAGCTGGCAAGCCTCAAAACTCAGATCCCCCTCTTTGAAAAAGCAATCGGCGTGCAGGAGAATGCCCTAAAGCTACTCCTTGGGAAGCTCCCTGGAGAAGTTCGTACAAACGACACGATCATCAGTCAGATCAACCCTTACCTGATTCCAGAGGCCGGCATCCCGTCTCAACTGATCACGCGCCGGCCCGATATCATCCAGGCAGAACAGAGCCTGATCTCGGCCAATGCACAAATTGGAGTAGCCAGGGCTTATATGCTCCCAACCCTGAGCATCAACGCGAACCTCGGATATTCAACACTTGGGGCAGGAATGATTGGTTCGGCCGTAGGCAATCTGGTTGCTCCGATCTTCTCCTTTGGGAAACTCAGGTCAAACCTGCGAAAAGCACAGTCTTACAAAGAGGAGATGCTCCTGAACTACCAGAAAACAATCTATACTGCGATTGGTGAAGTTTCGAACAGCATCCTGGACGTTGAGAAACAACAAACCGTTGTCGCAGAGAATAAAAATCTGGTTGCCGCTGCCCAGACAGCTTTCGATCTCTCCAACCAGCTGTTCAACGCCGGTTATGCGAGTTACCTCGACGTAATCAATGCCCAAAGAAGCCTGTATGAAGCCCAGATACAACTTTCACTGGCCCAGCATGATAACCTGCTGGCTTTGGTAAACCTCTATCTCGCTCTGGGAGGTGGATGGAAGTAAAACGTAGTATGAAAATAGTAAAACCCGTTATCGGGATGCTTGTCGTGCTCTCCTCCTGTTTAAGCGAAAGCGACCATCCAGGTAATGGGATTTCATTAGCTGATTCCATGCCAACGGATTCCCTGTTAGCGGATTCCCTGGAAGCAGTGTCTATCCCGGTGGATTCCCTTCAACTTGCGCTTGATTCGTTCAACCTGGATACGGTATTGAGAAATGCTTCCTTTTCTTACCTGATTTATGATGTGACTGACGACTCGATCCTGGCAGAAAAAGATCCCGATCTTAGTCTGGTTCCGGCATCTACGATCAAGCTGTTCACCTCCGCTGCGGCGCTTGAGTTGTTGGGGCCCCGTTCCCGATTCAGGACCAGACTTCTCTGCGATGGCACGATCGTAAACGGGCAATTGAAGGGTAATCTGATCATAAAAGGGGGAGGAGACCCGACATTCTGTTTTGGAGAACAAACCATGAACAATGTCTTTGCCTCATGGGCAAATGCACTTTCAACACTGCATGTTGATTCTGTGGAGGGTGATATCCTCGGAGACGGATCCATTTTTTCTTCCGACAATATCCCGTATACCTGGTGCTGGGGGGAGATCAACCTGGGATACAGCGCTGCTCCGGCAGGCCTGTCTATTAATGGAAACTTGTTCAAACTTGTTTTTGATCCTTCCAGAAAAGGCTGGGTAAATCCTGTCGCCGGAAGAATGAATCCGGAAAATCCGAATTGCAGGTTTCTGAACAATGTGGTGGTTCACGAAGGAGATAAAGAGATCTACCTGATCGGTTATCCCACCCAGGATGAAAAAATGATCAGGGGAACAACTAACGCCGGTGTCACACTGACAGAGGTGATCGGCGTAATGCACGATCCGGCATTGGTTGCTGCGATGGAGTTTAAAAAGAAACTCATCGAAAAAGGGATTGCTGTCTCCGGCGAAGCCTTGTCGGTCAACAGCTCTGATACAGTTTCCCGGTCAGATTCGGTGAACCGGTTGAAAGAGATAGCTGTCATCTGGTCTCCCACCGTCAATTCGATCGTCTATAATGTGAACCACCACAGCAACAACTTTTTTGCTGAAATCCTGCTGAAACATTTAGGGATAAAAAAATACCGCAGCGGAAGTACTGAAGCCGGGATCAGGGCAGTCCGTTCATTCTTGCAAAGCAAAGGCATCGATCTTTCGGGTTTTTATATGTATGACGGAAGTGGTATCTCGAGGTACAACTCGGTCACCGCCAGGCAACTTGTAGCGCTTCTGAAAGTCATGCAAACTTCTCCTGTCTCAGAGAATTTTCGTTCATCACTCTCTGTTGCAGGCGTATCAGGAACACTAGGAAGTATCTGTACTGATCCCGAGATCGCCGGAAAAATTCACGGCAAAAGCGGAACCATGACACGGATCAGAAGTTATGCGGGCTACGCAACTTCACCTTCAGGCCATCAGCTGATCTTTGCCATCATCGCAAACAACTTCAACTGTTCTTCCCTGGAAATGCGAAAAAAAATGGAAGCTCTCCTTCGGCAGCTCTAATCCGGCCAATTCCTCCCGGGAAAAAAACAGAACAAAAATGCGTACTTTTGATTCATCATTATCCTGATCCCATGACCCGCAAAGAAATTGAACAAAAGTATCGATCCCTGATGAGACATGTGACAGAAGGCAAGCTGGTTTCTGCACTTTCAACGTTGCATGAACTGGTCAGGCAGGGAACCCGGTCGGA
>JAFGNY010000126.1 GCA_016926765.1 Bacteroidales bacterium
CCACAGTACACCATCATGGAACCCAATACGGTTTATGGAATCAGTAAACTGGCGGGTGAGCGATGGATCGAATATTATTATCAGAAATACGGTGTAGACACCAGGAGTTTGCGTTACCCGGGTCTGATCAGCTTCAAGACGGAAGCCGGCGGCGGAACGACTGATTATGCCGTGGAGATCTTCTATGATGCTATCCGGGAAGGAAATTACGACTGTTTCCTGGGCAGCGAAACAGCTCTTCCCATGATGTTCATGCCCGATGCCATCAAAGCCACCATTGACGTAATGGAAGCTGATGCATCAAAACTCAGCCTGCGTTCAAGCTACAACGTTGGTGGAATCTGCTTCACTCCCCATACCCTGGCCAACGAGATTAAGAAGCACATCCCTGGATTTGAGATCAGCTATACACCCGATTTCCGCCAATCGATTGCCGACTCGTGGCCCGACTGCATCGACGACAGCGTAGCCCGTCGCGACTGGGGACTTACCAGCGAATACGACCTGCCGCGTATGACCCAGGTAATGATTGATGAAATACGGAAAAAATTGAAATGACCCCACCCCGTCTCTACAGGATATCCGTCAATGCAAACGCCTCCTTCATCCGAATCCCTTTTTCGGTGTTTTCAACCGTACAGCACTCCTTGCTGATGTCGTGTTCAAAGAAGAGAATATATCCTTTTTCGGTAGCTTCATTCAGGAATTTTTCCTTTTCTTCCATCGTGATCAGAGGACGTGTGTCATAGCTCATTACATAGGGTAATGGAATATGCGCGGCGGAAGGTAACAGATCAGCCATGTAGACAATCGTTTTCCCATTATAGTTTATCAATGGGATCACCTGGCCATCGGTATGACCGTTGAAAAGGCGAACCGAAATTCCCGGAAGGATCTCGGTCTCCTCTTCAATCAGCTTCAGGGTTCCCTTTTCTTTGATTGGAAGGATATTCTCTTTCAGGAAAGAGGCTTTTTCGCGGTTGTTGGGATTGGTGGCCCATTCCCATTGCTGGCGGCTGGTCCAGCAGGTTGCATTTGGGAACGTCGGAATATAATCCGTTTTGTCTTCATTCCACTTGACCGCGCCACCGGCATGGTCGAAATGAAGATGTGTAAGGATAAGATCCGTGATATCGTCAAGGGTGTACCCGACGGCTGCCAACGATCCTTCAAGTGTCTCTTCCCCGTTCAGGTAATAGTGTCCCATGAATTTCTGGGATTGCTTATCGCCGATCCCGCAGTCGATCAATACCCTTCGGGTGCCGGTATCAATCAGCAAACAGCGCATCGACCAGTTGCACAGATTGTTTTCGTCACAGGGATACAATTTGCTCCAGATCACTTTCGGCACAACGCCAAACATAGCGCCACCGTCAAGTTTCAGGTTTCCGGTTAATATAGAATAGAGTTTCATAAAGTCAGACGTATTCTGAGATTTCAATTTCACCCCGGATCACCCGCAGGGCATTGGAGGCCATCGCCTGGATTTCATTATCTCCCGGGAAGACGATCACCTGACCAAGACGGTCCACATGATCACGTATGATGTTGATTACAAATTCGGAATGCGCCAGATCACCAGTCAGCAGAATGGCATCTATCTCCCCTTTCAGGGCAACAAACATTTCGCCGATCGATTTGGAAACCTGGTAAGCCATCGATTCAATAATCAAAGTAGCATGCCTGTCTCCATCTTTAATTCTGGTTTCAATTTCAGTAATATCGGTTGTGCCAAGATGGGCATTGATTCCCCCTTCGTGAGTAAGCAGGGCAAAGATCTCCTCCTTCGTCTTTTTTCCATCACTGCACATCTTAACGATGTCACCCAGCGGAAGACTCCCGCACCGGATCATCGAAAACGGGCCATCACCTTCAAAGCCCTGATTCACATCGATTACCTTCCCTTTGTGATGAGCGCCAACTGTTGTACCATTCCCCATATGAGCCACGATGAGGTTCATATCATGGTAGTTTTTCTTGAGACTTTCGGCATATAGCTTCGCTACAGCTTTCTGGTTCAGGGCATGAAAAATGGATTTTCGTTCCACCCCCGGAGCCCCCGTAATCCTCGCGATATCCTGCATTTCATCCACAACAGCCGGATCGGCGATCAGGGCCTTTGCTCCTTCAATTTTCGCTGCAACGGCATCAGCCACCAGTCCTCCGATGTTGATGATGTCAACTCCGATCGGACTGTTCAGCAGGTCAAAACGAAGGGCTTCGTTGATTTCATAAATCCCGGAATGGACCGGTTTGATCAATCCTCCCCGTGAGATGACAATCTTCACCTTGCTGAAGTCAAAATGATTGTTATGCAACTCTCTGAAGATGACATCGCGCCTGAATTCCACCTGATCGTAAACGGTGTTAAACTGACCCACTTCTTCTGCCGAATGTCTCCTGTTGTTGATGTATAATAACTGGAAGTTATCAAAAACTGCGGTTTGGGTCACCTTGTCCTTCGGGTTAACAACCAAAATATTAAACGTCATACTATCTTTTTTTCAAATTACATACTTCTTCTGTACTGTCCGCCCACATCAAACAACGCGTGGGTGATCTGGCCGATGGAGCAGATTTTGGATGCCTCCATCAGGCTTTCAAAGATATTCAAATTCTGTGTGGTATGGTGCTGCAGGTCATGCAAAGCTTGTTCCGATTCTTTCTCCCAGGTCTTGTGGAGCTCTTTCAGCATATCGATCTGGTATTGCTTCTCTTCCTCAGTTGACCGGATAATTTCGCCAGGCAGTACAGTAGGGGACCCTTTACTCGAGAGGAAGGTGTTCACTCCCATGATGGGCAGTTTCCCTGAATTTTTCATGACCTCATAATAGAGTGATTCTTCCTGAATCTTGCTGCGCTGGTACATGGTCTCCATGGCTCCCAGCACACCTCCCCTTTCCGATAACCGTTCAAATTCCATCATTACCGCTTCTTCAACGAGGTCTGTCAACTCCTCGATGATGAATGATCCCTGCAGCGGGTTCTGGTTTTTCGCCAGGCCAAGTTCATGGTTGATGATCATCTGGATAGCCATCGCACGACGAACCGATTCTTCGGTGGGTGTGGTGATAGCTTCATCGTAAGCATTGGTATGCAGAGAGTTGCAATTATCATAAATGGCGTACAATGCCTGCAGGGTTGTGCGGATGTCGTTGAAGTCGATCTCCTGGGCATGAAGGGATCTTCCGGATGTTTGAATATGGTATTTCAGCATCTGGGATCGGGCGTTTGCCTTGTACCTGTATTTCATCGCTTTGGCCCAGATCAGCCGGGCAACTCTCCCGATCACTGAATATTCGGGATCGAGACCGTTGGAGAAAAAGAAGGAGAGGTTCGGCGCAAATTTATTCACATCCATCCCCCTGGAAGCATAATACTCTACATAGGTAAACCCATTGGAAAGCGTGAGGGCAAGCTGGGTGATCGGATTTGCACCTGCTTCCGCGATGTGATACCCGGAGATGGAGACGGAATAGAAATTCCTGACATTGTTCTTGATGAAATACTCCTGGATATCACCCATCATCTTCAGGGCAAAGTCGGTTGAAAAGATACAGGTATTCTGAGCCTGATCCTCCTTCAGGATATCTGCCTGTACAGTTCCCCTGACCTGAGAAAGGGTATCCTGTTTGATCTTCGCATACACTTCTGCCGGCAGAATCCGGTCGCCCGTGACGCCCAGCAGCATCAATCCGAGTCCGTTATTCCCCCTGGGCAGTTTTCCCTGGTAAGCGGGGCGTTTGGTTCCTTTTTTCCGGTAGATCGACCGGATCTTTTTTTCAACCTCCTCTTCCAGACCCTGTTCCCGGATATACTTTTCGCATTGCTGATCAATGGCTGTATTCATGAAATAGCCAACCATCGCAGGTGCAGGTCCGTTGATCGTCATCGAAACCGAGGTCGTTGGGTTAAGCAGGTCGAATCCGGAGTAAAGTTTTTTGCAATCGTCCAAACAGGAAATGGAAACACCTGAATTCCCTATTTTCCCGAAGATATCGGGACGCACGCCGGGGTCAAATCCATAGAGCGTCACCGAGTCATAGGCAGTGGAGAGACGCACGAACGGCATCCCGTGTGAAACATAGTGAAACCGTTTGTTTGTCCGTTCGGGCCCTCCTTCTCCTGCAAACATCCTGGTAGGATCTTCACTGGTTCGTTTGAATGGAAATACTCCGGCAGCATAAGGGAATTCACCGGGAACATTTTCCCGGAGATTCCATTTCAGGATGTCGCCCCATCCCTGATATTTGGGAAGGGAGATCTTTGGAATCCGGAGATGGGAGAGTGATTCGGTAGATGTCTCAACGCTGATCTCTTTATCCCTGACCTTATACAAAAAGGTTCCTTCTTTCAATTTCCTGATCTTCTCGGGCCAGTGGTTCAGGATCTCCTGATTTGTCGGTTCGAGTTCCTTCAGCGTTTGTTCGTAAATCTTTTTTAGGGCATGGGAAGCGGCTTGCCGTTGCTCTGATTCTTCAGGAGAAGATTCGGATTCTTCCTTTCGAAGTGTCTCCAGTGTTTCATGAATCGTATAAAGCTGTTGAGCAAGGCGGGACTGTTCTTCTGCCCATTGATTATACCCTCTGACCGTTTCGGCAATTTCAGCCATATAACGGATCCGGGAAGGAGGAATGATGAAGATTTTTTCCTCCATTTCGTCTTTTCCTGAGAAATGGCTGGGAAAGGAGACACCTGTTCTCTCCCTGATCGTTGAAATAATCGCCTGATAGAGTTTGTTGACTCCGGGATCATTGAACTGGGAGGCTACTGTTCCGTAAACCGGCATAAGATCAAGGTCATCATGGAACCGGTTATGGTTTCGCTGATACTGTTTCTTCACGTCCCTTAATGCATCCAGCGCGCCTCTTTTATCGAATTTATTGATGGCGATCAGGTCAGCAAAGTCGAGCATGTCAATTTTTTCGAGCTGGCTGGCCGCTCCGAAATCCGGCGTCATTACATAAAGTGTGAGGTCGCTATGGTCCACGATCTCGGTATCGGATTGCCCGATCCCGGAAGTTTCTACGATGATCAGGTCAAAGCCGGCTGCTTTTGTGATGGTGATGGCATCTTTAACATATCTCGACAGAGCCAGGTTGGACTGCCGGGTAGCGAGGGAACGCATATATACCCTCTTATCGCTGATAGCATTCATGCGGATCCGGTCGCCCAGCAGAGCGCCTCCTGTTTTCCGCTTGGTAGGATCGACCGAGATGATCGCGATATTTTTAGTTGGAAGATCATTCAGATACCTCCGTACAATCTCATCCACCAGGCTCGATTTTCCAGCGCCTCCAGTACCGGTGATTCCCAGAACGGGCACCTTATTTTTCTTTGCCTTGGTTTCCAGTTTATTCAGGATGGGTTTAGCGCGTTCCGGATCATTTTCCGCCAACGTTATCAGGCGGGAGACGGTTGTCTGATTGCTGGGTTCAAGTGAGTCAACAGTAAGTTTTTCGAGATTGTCCAAAGGGAAATCGCATCGTTCCAGCACATCATTGATCATCCCCTGAAGACTCATCTCCCGGCCGTCATCCGGAGAGTAAATCCGTGTGATACCGTATTCCTGAAGTTCGTTGATCTCTTCGGGAAGAATGACACCACCGCCACCGCCGAAGATCCGGATATGGCCGCATCCCGCCTCGTGTAACAGATCATACATGTATTTAAAAAACTCCATGTGGCCTCCCTGGTAGGAGGTGATGGCCACGGCATGTGCATCTTCCTGGATGGCACAATCGACAATTTCCTGTACAGAGCGGTTATGCCCGAGATGAATCACTTCCGCTCCGCTTGCCTGCAGGATTCGGCGCATGATATTGATCGCGGCATCATGGCCATCAAATAGCGATGCAGCCGTAACGATGCGAATATGGTTGTGGGGTTTGTACGGTTTCGGTATCTTCATCGAATCAGGTTCAGGCTTAGTCGTTCATGATCGCCCGCGAGATGATGATCTGCTGGATCTCGCTGGTCCCTTCGTAGATCTGAGTCAGCTTGGCTTCACGCATCAGGCGTTCTACATGATACTCTTTTACATAACCATATCCTCCATGGATCTGGACCGCTTCTGTAGTAACGTACATGGCGGTTTCAGCTGCCCAGTATTTCGCCATTGCGCTGACGGTTCCATAGGGTTTTTTCTGGTCTTTCAGCCAGGCTGCTTTTAAAACAAAATAACGCGCTGCCTCAATCCGGGTATGCATCTCGGCCAGTTTAAATCCAATTGCCTGGTGGTTGATGATTTCCGTGCCAAACGCTTTCCGCTCTTTGGCATATTGTAAGGCCCTTTCATAAGCTCCCTGAGCGATTCCCAGCGCCTGGGCAGCAATTCCGATCCTTCCTCCTTCAAGGGTTTTCATGGCCGCCTTGAATCCAAAGCCATCCTCTCCGATCCTGTTTTCCTTCGGAACTTTCACATCATTGAACATCACTGAATGGGTATCGGAACTCCTCATCCCCATTTTATCCTCGTGCGGACCCAGGGATATCCCTGGTGAATCTTTTTCAATGATCAGGGCGTTGATCCCTTTATGACCCTTCTCCGGATTCGTTTGTGCAATGACGATATAGATTGAAGCGCAATTGGCATTTGTGATCCAATTTTTCGTTCCATTCACCAGGTAATGATCTCCCATATCGATGGCTGTGGTACGCTGGGAAGTTGCATCCGATCCGGCATCCGGTTCAGAGAGTAAAAACGCACCCAGTTTTTCTCCCCTGGCAAGCGGCTTAAGGAACTTCTCTTTTTGTGCTTCTGTTCCAAACTCCTCAAGTTCATAACAGACAAGGGAGTTATTTACAGAAATGATGACAGATGTGGCGGAGTCAACTTTCGATAACTCTTCCATCGCCAGAACATAGGAAATGGTGTCCATTCCACCTCCGTCGTATTTCGTGTCGACAGTCATTCCCATGAAGCCAAGTTCGGTAAGTGCCTTTACATGCTGTGTTGGGAATGTGGCAGTAGCGTCCCTCTCCAGGACGTCTTTGATCAGCTCCCGCTGGGCATAATCCCGGGCAGCCTGCTGGATCATCTTTTGTTCTTCGGTAAATTCAAAATTCATTGGATCAGAAATTTAAAATTTGTGTCATTCAAAAATACAGGTTTTCTTCGAACAAAAAAAAGAGTGCATTAGAATATTCATCAAAGA
>JAFGNY010000127.1 GCA_016926765.1 Bacteroidales bacterium
ATCGAAAAGGTATTGGTTCCGCGGATGACAATGGCATAGACAGGTCCGGATGAAGTGATGATGGAAACCACAAAAGAGAGATTGGATTTCATTCCCGAGATGCCGGGTCCCCATGCCAACTGCCACTTTCCCTGGGTTGCCAGGGAGGTATCGCTTAAAAGGATCGTAATGGAATCACGGATGACGGATTCGGGTTGACCGTCGGCCACATAGCTGATCGCCGACAACGTCATCATTGCCCCGGGGAGATCCATCTGTTCAAGTCCTAAAGGGGGCGTGACAGGGTTCTCTGTGGGATCCTTCTTACAGGAGAATACTATCAGAAGGGTTAATGATAGCAATAGTATCATGGGTAGTATTGTGCTCGTCTTCAAAATTTCTTGATTTAGAATGAAATGCAAAGATAAGTATATTTAGATTAATTATAAATTATAATGTATTGATGTTTGGTGTGTTTTTACGCTTACAATCCCAGGAAACGGATTGAAATCCCACACAAAAGGATTGCCGCTCCGGCGACGGCATGCATATACCGTTCCACTTTTTTCATTGGAATAAATTGGAACCCGTATAAGGAAACCATCACGATCACAAGCATCGTGGAAATAGTGACGAAACCGAAAATGGCCGCAATCCATACCACGCTTCCAATTGTTTCAGTGGCTGCCGGGTACATCAGGATGGGGATGAGTGGTTCACACGGTCCGAAAACGAAGATTGTAAACAGTATCCAGGGTGTCAGGTTCTTTTCCCCTTGCTGCTGATGTACATGCAGGTGCTCTTCATGATGGGTGTGAAGGTGAGCATGTACCTCTCCGTCACTGTGTATGTGCGGGTGAGCATGAGGTTTATTCCTGATCGCTTTGCGGATGCCCCATACCATATACACGAATCCGAATCCGATAAGAAACCATGCGGCGATCTCTCCCCGAAACGATTCGACATCCACCAGACTGTGAACAGCGATACCCAACCCGATTCCCAACAATCCAAGTCCGACAGAACTCAGGATATGTCCTAGTCCGCAGGCCAGAGTGATCATAAAAGTGCGTACCATCGTCCAGTTCCGGGCTTTAGCCATGACGATGAACGGGATATAATGGTCAGGGCCAAAGAGGGTATGGAAAAATCCGATTGAAACGGCTGTGACTGAAAGTACCAGGAGTTCCTGAGACATAGGAAAGGAGTTGAATATTGGGAGTAAATTTAAATATAAATTAGTCATTCAGCTCTCTTTTATCCTTTTTATAGAGTAAAAACGATAGGTATTGTTAATAAATAAACAGTAACTTTACACACGTATTTCACCTATATGAGACCGGTACCTTACAAGACACTTCTTCAGGTATTGCTCCTGTTGATCGCTTTCCATTCGATTTGTTACGGAATCGGATTGATCCTTTTTCCTCCGGCTTTTTTCGCCTTGTTCGGTTTTAACCTGCCCCAGACATTTTTTGCTGACCAGGGAGGATTATTTCATATCCTGATCAGTTCAGTCTATATCCTGGCTGCCATTGACCTTCCCCGCGCTGGCAAGCTGATTGCCGTCACCTGCCTGGTAAAGTTCTCAGCATTCCTTTTCCTTATGGCCTGGTATATTTTCGGCATTTCACTCTGGATCATCCTTATATCAGCCATCCTTGATCTGCTGATGGGTCTTCTGGTCCTGTGGCTTTTCACGAGATATCGTCGTTCCCTGCGTCAACTTTCCGTATGACTACGCTCCTACCCACTATCGTTCTTACCGGTGCGTCCGGATTCATCGGAAGGTATTTCCTGGCACAGATGAGCGATCAATATAGCATCATTGCCATCGCCCGACGCTCGGAAGGAGAAGCCAACGTCCCACAGAACAAAAATATTCATTGGATTCAATGGGACATTGGCAATGAGAACCAACTGGACACTGTGCTGCAAAAAATCATCCGGTTAGGGGGCGCCGATTTTCTGATCCACCTTGCCGCCTTTTACGATTTCAATTATACCGACGATGTGGCATATACCCGTACCAACATCGAAGGGACCCGCAATGTGATCGAGCTGGCCCGGCAGTTGAAAATCAAACGGTTCATTTTCGCATCTTCACTGGCAGCTTGCCGTTTTCCACTTCCAGGGATGTCTATCAATGAACAAACCACGGTAGATGCGGAGTACGCCTATGCCCGGACGAAACGGACCGGGGAGGAGATGGTGAGAGCCTTTAGTCAGGACGTTGCCTGCACAGTAATCCGGTTTGCAGCGGTATTCAGCGACTGGTGCGAGTATCCCCCACTCTATAAGTTCCTGGAAACATGGCTTTCCAGAAAATACGATTCCCGTATCCTAGGCGGGAAAGGGGAATCTGCCATCCCATACATCCATATCCAGGACCTTCTTCACCTTTTTCAGGTCATCCTGCAAAAAAGCCATCTGCTTCCTCCCTTCGACATTTATGCCGCCAGCCCCGACGGCAGCACTTGCCATAGGGAACTATTTGAACTGGCTACCCATCACTATTTCGGTAAAGTGATCAAACCCATCCATATTCCTCGTTTGATTGCTTATCCGGGAATTATCCTGAGGGATTTCCTGGGCCATTTGCATGTAACCCCGCCGCCCTTTGAAAAACTTTGGATGCTTAACTATGTGGATCTCAAGCTGGATACCGACGCTTCCTACACAAGAAAGACCCTGGAGTGGGAACCTTCAGCACGCTATCATATCAGAAGAAGATTGCTTTTTCTGCTGGCGAAGATGAAAAGCAATCCCTATGAGTGGAAAGCCCGCAACGAAGAGGCGTTGAAACACATCTCCATCCGGACCAATTTACTCATCTATGAATATATGATGTCAGGGAAGGAGAAAGTGCTTCAGAAACTCGCAGCAGAAATCTCCTCCCCGGTACGCTCCGATTCTTTGCAGGGATACCAGCAGATTCCGGTATATGAACTGGCCCTGTTGTTGTCTATGCTCTATAATGTATTGGCATCCAGCGTCTTGAATATGGACAGAGGATTGGTGATCAATCACATGGATGATGTCGCCTCGGCACGGTTTGAAGAAGGTTTCTCCGCTGAAGAGATCATTTTGCTTCTCAATATGATGAAAGAGGCGATTGCCCTTCACCTCCAGGAGAGTTCCGGCGTCAGGATCACCCGCCAGGAGATCCATGATCACATCGGGATCACCATCCAGATGGCTCAGGATGAACTGGAAGAACGGTTCGAAACGCTTTCAAGGAAACAGCCGGGAGAACCGGATGCCCGCAAGATCACCTTCACTATCGATGGGATACAGTACAGGGCAGATCCTGAGACATCTATCCTCGAAGCCGCACGGCAGCATGGATTGCATATCCCAACCCTTTGCTACCACAAGGATCTCCGGATTGCAGGAAACTGCAGGATCTGTCTGGTGGAATTGGAGGGGCAGCGTGACCTGGTGGCATCCTGTGCCACACCGGTGCAGGAAGGAATGGTGATCCATTCAAACAGCATGAAAGTTCGGACAGCCCGGAAGCATATGATCGAACTGCTTCTCTCTGAGCACCATGCTGATTGCACCAACTGTTATAAGAATGGAAAATGTGAGTTGCAGAACCTGGCTTCAGAGTTCAAACTCATCAACCCGGTGTTTGATCCGCTGATTACCTCTCCGCATCGCCATCTGGACGACCTCTCACCCTCCATTGTAAAAGACGACGGAAAATGTATCCGATGCCAGCGTTGTGTCAGATCCTGTGCCGGCATCCAGGGGGTCAGTGCGATTTGGGCATCGCATAAAGGAAGCCGGATGAAGATTTCTACTTTTCAGGGAAGACCACTCGCCCAGGTCTTCTGTACGGGATGCGGACAGTGCATTGATCGCTGTCCGACCGGTGCGCTGGTGGAAAAGAACTGCATCGAAGAGGTCTGGAGCGCTATCTGGGATACGCAAAAGCATGTTCTGGTTCAAACCGCTCCGGCCGTTCGTGTTGCGATTGGAGAAGACCTTGGTATCGAACCCGGGCACCGGGTGACAGGTAAACTGGTGTCAGCGCTTCGCCGTCTGGGATTCGATTCTGTTCTGGATACCGCTTTCTCAGCCGATGTCACCACCCTGGAGGAAGGATCGGAGTTGCTGGAACGCTTCAGGAACAAGTACAAATTTGAAATTCCTGGTATACGGATCCCCATGATGACCTCCTGCTCTCCTGCATGGATCAAGTATGTTGAACATGGTTTCCCGCACCTGCTGGACCACCTGAGCACCTGCAAATCCCCGCAGCAGATCTTCGGGGTACTCGCCAAGACCTATTACGCTGAGAAAAAGCAGATCAATCCATCCCGGATTGTCACTGTATCCGTCATGCCCTGTACGGCAAAGAAATTTGAAGCCGAGCGTCCGGAGATGCACGGAAGCGGGTTCAGAGATGTGGATTATGTTCTGACTACCAGGGAACTTGCTATCATGATCAACCAGGCCGGAATCGACTTCCGCTCACTGCCCAACGATCACTATGACAGCCTTATGGGTTATGCTTCGGGTGCAGGGGTTATTTACGGGGCAACGGGGGGAGTTGCCGAGTCGGTCATCCGCACGATCTATCCCAAACTGACCGGCCGGGATGTCCCTTTCGACAACCTGATCGTCCGGCCTCTTCGTGGAATGGACGGGGTGAGATCCTTCTCTCTTAGGATCGATGATCCGCTGCCGCAATGGGATTTCATGGCCGGACGCGAAATACGCGTCGCAATCGTTCACGGACTGATCCATGCGAAGAAGCTGCTTCAGGAAATCGATCAGGGAGAATCTCCCTATCATTTCATTGAAGTGATGGCTTGTCCGGGTGGCTGTCTTGGGGGTGGAGGCCAGCCTATCCCAACCGATGCCGGGATCCGGCTCAAACGGATTCAGGCGATCTACGCTGAAGAGATCGGTATGGAAATCAGGAAAGCCCACGAAAATCCGGAAGTACTACAGGTATATCATTCCTATCTGGAATATCCGATGAGTCCGCATGCCCTCGACCTGCTGCATACCAGTTATACTGAAAGAAATGCTTATTGAGCGATTAGCAAAAAATATCTGTACTATCCGGCATCCTAAACCTATTCAATCGTTTTCAGGAATTCCCTGACCTCTTGCAGGATCTCGGGGAATTTTTCCCGGATCGGGGGGCTGAAATCGACGCTGAATTCGAGATCTTCGACGATCTCGATCGCGAGGATGGTGATCTTGTCAGGCATATTCATCTGCAGGGTTTTACCCAGTTTCAGTGCGTTCAGGAAGTTGATATCGTGCAGGTTGGTGAGGTGCAGTGTTTCGTCGAAATTCTCCGGAGTAAGGTGGTAAATGGTGCCGGGAACGCCGCCGCGCGTTTTGATGGCATCGATGAAGATCACCCCCTGGTAACCGTTTATCATTTCAAGAATTTCCAGTCCGCCTACTGTGGCTGTTTGAAAAGCAAAAAGAGAAGGCAAAGTCTCCTTCTCTAGTTGCTGCACAATCCGTGGTCCGATTCCATCATCTGTGAGGATGTCGTTTCCTATACCCAGGACCAAAACCCTTTGTGTTAACGACATCTAAGATCGTTTGATTGTGCGGATTGTTTTTCCTTTGGTGTCCTTCAATACCAGTTCCATTCGCATCTGTCCCGGAAGTGAATGGGTGGCACACGAGAAACAGGGATCGTAGGCACGAAAGGCCATTTCAATCATGTTCAGGATCCCTTCGGTGACTTCAGTATCCTTCTTGATCAACCCTTCGGCCGCCTTTTTGATCGACATGCAGATCGGGGCATTGTTATTGGTAGTCCCCACGATGATGTTGACTTTGGTCACTATGCCCTTTTCATCTGTCCAGTAATGATGTGTCAGAGTCCCCCGCTGCGCTTCAACGATACCTACGCCTTCGGAAGGAACGTTGTCAAGGGGAGCACGCAGTTCCTTCCCTGTGATATCCGGGTCTCTGGCAAGTTCCAGACTCCGTTCAGCCGAATAGATCAGCTCGATCAGACGGGCCCAGTGCATCGCAAGGGTATTGTGAACCGGTTTGCCTCCCAGGGTCTTGTACATGATTTCATATTCCTCCTGGGCAATTGGTGTGGCCATCCCGTCTGCCGCATTGAGTCTTCCCAGAGGCGTGGCATGGTATACACCTGAATCCTGTCCTTCCACGAATCCTGTCCATCCTTTAGCTTTAATGTACGGAAACTTGAGGTAGCTCCATGGCTCCACATGCTCTGCAATGAAGTTCAGGTATTCGTTAGGACCATATTTGCAGATCTCATTCCCCTCGGTATCGACGACGCGTACTTTCCCATCATAGAAATTGACATGGTTGTTCGCATCCACCAATCCCATAGAGTGAATTTTCAAGGCATAGGGACCATTGAGGATAATATCCAGATAGGTCTGATTGCCCAGCACCACATCCTTGAAAAGGTTCATGCTGAACTTGCTGAACTCAACAAATCCTTCTGCTTTCTTGACGATATCGTCACGTTCATCGGATGTAAGGCCTTTTCTGACTCCTCCCGGAATATTCATCACCACATGGGTTTGGTGTCCCCCCAGCAAAGCCTGGATCTCCTGGGCAATACGACGTTGCTTGATCACTTCAGTCCCGATAGGGACTCCCACTTTTTCGATTACTCCGATAATGTTCCTCAGGGCAGGGTCGGCCGTTGGCCCAACTACGAAATCGGGAGCAGCCAAGGCGTAGAAATGGGCAATATGGCTGTGGACGAAATGGGCCATATAGAATAATTCACGAAGTTTTTTTGCCGTTGGCGGTGGTTCGACTCCGTAAACCGCGTCGGCAGCTTTTCCACTGGCCATGTGATGGCAACCGGGACAAACTCCGCAAATTTTCGTCACGATCTGTGAGAGTTCTTCGACGGGGCGTCCGACACAAAATTGTTCGAATCCCCGCAACTCAGGAACCTGAAAATAGACATTCTCTACCCCGCCGTCGTCCTTCAGGAAAATCTCAATCTTCCCGTGACCTTCCAGTCTTGTAATGGGATCAATGGTTATCCGTTTCATACTAGAGCCCTCCTTAAGATTGATGCAGGCAGACTAAACCGGTAAAAGGTACCCGCCGGATCGTCGATGGTTTCCACTGCTTTTTCTATTTCCTTTTCGTCGTTGGAGTCGATCATGGTAGCGATTGCCGAAAGCATCTTAGCGCCGGGATCGATGACAGCTTCCGCAGGACCATAGCAACCCCGGCAGGGCGCGTTTCCTTCGATACATCTGACACCGCACCCGGCCCGGGTAGCGGGTCCCATACAAATCACACCCTGTTCCAGAAAACAGGTCACGCCGTCATCCTTGATGTCAATAGGCCGGTAGAAGCGCTTAACCTTCTTGTTTTCCGTTTTAACCCGTTTGCACTCGTCACACTGGGTCTTTTCGGAAGCCCCGACCACCGAACCGGGAGGCGGAAGCGTCGCCCCCGTTGCGATCAGCATAAATACCTCCAACAGCCGTTCCGACTGGGGCGGGCAACCGGGAAGATAATAGTCAACATCAACTACCTGATTAAGACTCCTGACATCGTTGTAGAATTCAGGAAGTTCCAGGATTCCTTCATCAACCTCGAAGTGGGTCTGGGGTAAGATTTTGTCGGGATTCACTGTCGATTCACTGGTTTCGTAAACCCGTTTGAAGATGGCTTCCTTGGTGGTGAAATTCGCCAGACCAGGGATGCCTCCCAGGTGGGCACATGATCCATAGGCGACGAGCACTTTTGATTTTTTTCGTAACAGTTTTGCAATGTGTTCATTTTCGCTGTTTCGTACTGCCCCGTTATACAGGGTGACGTCAATGTATTTATCTGGCATCGCTTCCACATCTTTGTACTTCGTATCCAGGGCAATGGGCCAGAATACCAGATCGGCTGCCGCAATAACGTCCAGAAGTTTCTCGTGGACATCCAGCACTGAAACACAACACCCGCCACAGGCAGCTCCCCAATAGACGGCGAGTTTCAGTTTCGGTTTTTGAACGGTTTCTTCTTTCATGATGTTAAATGGCTAAGGTCTCAGCGACCTGTTTGACTTGACTTGGACCGAGTTCTTTGATTCGTTCGGTCATTGAGTCGACCAGTTCAGCGAATTGTTTTCCTTCGCTGGCACTGATCCATTCCAGGTGGAGCCGTTCAGGTTCGATTCCCATTTGAGTAATGTACTTCTTCATCAACTTGAACCGGCGGAGGCATTTGTAATTCCCCTCCTGGTAATGGCAGTCTCCGGGATGGCAGCCACAGATGAGGACGCCGTCGGCTCCCTCCCGGAATGATTTATAGACAAACGTGGGATCAACCCGTCCGGAACACATGACCCGGATAACCCGAATGTTAGGCTTGTATTTCATTCGGGAAGTACCTGCTAAATCTGCGCCTGTGTATGAACACCAGTTGCAGAGAAAGGCGACGATAGTGGGTTTGAATTCCATATTAATTGATTTTAAGGGTCATTTCCATAAGTCCGGCGATCTGTGACAGGATCTGTTGGTCAGTGAAGTGCTTGCTCCTGATAGCGCCTGTCGGACAAGTAGATCCGCAGGTACCACATCCTTTGCACAGGACTTCATTAACCACGGAGACCCGTTTATTCTGATCGAAGTGAATGGCTGAATAGGGGCAAACCAGGATACATGTCTGGCATCCGCAGCAGATCGCTTCATTGACTTGTGCCGTGGTAACCTCCACGAAAACCGATCCCTGATTGATAGTGGCCAGAACCCGGGCAGCTGCTGCCTTCGCCTGGGAAATGGCATCGGGGATACCTTTTGGTCCCTGGCAGTTTCCGACGATATAGACACCGGCCGTCGTGGTGGCAACAGGATCCAGTTTCGGGTGTTTCTCAATGAAGAACTGATTTCCGCAAACGCTGATCCCAACGGCATGTGCCACATCCTTAACATCCTCGTGGGCTTCCATCCCCACCATCAGGATGATCAGGTCGGCAGGAACCTCCAGCCCCAGCCCCGAAATCTTCTCCCGGAAGAAAATCAGCATATGAGGATCGGCAGGATCTATAGATCTGATGATCTGTGGCATTTCTTTCTGTTGATCAAACATCATGAACGTGATGTTCTTCCGGGAAGTTTCCGTGTATAGTTCCTCACACCCTTTCCCGAAAGCCCGCATATCAGCGTATAGGTCGAAGATGTTCGAATCGGGCAGCAGGGTCCGGATCTGGTTGGCGAATTTCAGGGCCACCTGGCAGCAGGTACGGGAACAATATTCGTGAAATTCAGTGTTCCGGCTACCCACACAATGAATGATTGCGATGTTCTGCGGTGGTTTTCCTGATCGGGTCAGTATCTGACCCGACCGCAGCATATCCTCAAACTCCACCGATGTGAGGACATCGGGAAGTCTGCCATATCCATACTCTCCCACACGGGATGCATCAAAGGGTTTCAGTCCTGTGGAAACGATGATATTGCCAAAGGTAAGGGTTACCGGCTGTTGGTTTTCAGTCAGGATGGTTGTTGTAAAGTTGCCGATGAAACCGTCGACTTTTTCTACTGTAGTATCGCAGAATACCTTGATATGCGGGTGATTGAGGGTGCGGCGGAGGAGTGTCTCGAGCATGGAGCCGGCATCGTAAAGGTATGGGTAGGTCAGGTCGAGGTGGTTGACCAATCCTCCCAGCCTATCGCTTTTTTCCACCAGGTACACCTCCCTGCCGGCGTTTGCAACTTCCAGAGCAGCCGACATACCGGCCACTCCTCCCCCGATCACAAGGGTGGCGGGGTTGATCGTAACACTGCGCTTATCAAGGGGTTCATGATATTTCACCCGGCTAATGGAAGCTGCCACCAGTTCAATGGCTTTCCTGGTGGCCTCTTCCCGGTTATCATGGACCCAGGAATCCTGCTCCCGGATATTCGCCATCTCAAACAGATAGGCATTGAGTCCTGCCTTCTCCAGAGCCCTCCGGAAAGTCAGTTCATGGATCCGGGGAGAACAGGCAGCCACTACGATCCGGTTCAGCTTGTGTTCCTGAATATCACAGGCAATCAGTTCCTGTCCGGGATCAGAACACATGTATTTGTAATTTTTCGATACGACAACATGAGGGAGTTTGCTAACCTGTTCTGTAACCTGCTCCACATCCACCATCTTGGCGATGTTTGTACCGCACCAGCAAATATAAACTCCGATTCTTGGTTCTTCCATAGATCTACTAGTTGATTAGTTAGTTTGTGTCATAGCTGAATTCTGAAGTCGCGCAAAATATACCGCAAAAGGGCGGTAAGCCAGATGAGACCATTTTGAAAAAGGAACCTCGATCAGAATCATCGGGACCAGGATAGCCATGTGGGCGATGTAGCAGATATATGTTGCCAATGGCAACCCGTTGACCCGGAAGATGTGGATCAGAATCCCTGTGATGACAGTCAGGGTAAGCATGATCAGAAAAAGCCAGTCACTCACATGGGAAAACTGAAACTTGATCTGTTGCTTTTTCCAGCGGCCGATGATCGCTGCAGTCAGACCAATAAGCAGCCCGATGGTGGCATAGTATCCCAGCGATCGCTGAAGGTGCCAGGCCGGATGAATCTTCTCAGTCTGAAACCAAGGCAGAAATACCACGATAAGAATAAACATGATAGTGTATCCCGACATCAGGAGCCAGTGATAAAGCCAGTAAGATTTGTCGTCGCATTTTGAGAACTTGGGCTGGACTACAAAGTTGAATATCAATTGCCAAAACTCACGGAGGTGTACCAGGATTCCAACCCCTTTGGACGTTCCCATCCATACGACCCGGTAGTACATCCGAAGAATATTTGAGATCAATAGTCCGGCCACTATGAAAGCCATCGCCCAGTCGAAGTATTCGATGATTGCTATTGGAGCGAAGCTGTTCACCTTGACACCCCCTTCGGCTGTCAGGGTA
Organism: Bacteroidales bacterium; assembly: GCA_016926765.1. Taxonomy (GTDB): domain Bacteria; phylum Bacteroidota; class Bacteroidia; order Bacteroidales; family FEN-979; genus QYOJ01. The sequence goes on from JAFGNY010000127.1 coordinate 10,880, forward strand.
GTGTCAAGTGGCGGAAGTACAAAAAGAAATGCCAGCACCACCAGGATGGCGAACAGGATAATGAATGCCAGTTCCCATACCTTGGAAGTATAGAATTTTTTCGACAGGCCTGTCCAGTCGTAGATCGAAGTAAGATACCTGCGAAGGGACATCATCAGTTCTCCCGGATTGGCGTTTCGGGGACAAGTTTCGCTGCATTCACCGCAATAGTAACATAACCAGGGCTCCACACAGGTACTTAGCTGATCCTTCAGTCCCATTTGCATCAACCGGATCTCTTTCCGGGGGAAAAGGAGTCCCTGGGCAGTCAGCGGACAGATGGCAGTACAGGTTCCACAGTGATAGCAATCGTTCCAGTCCCTGATGCCAAACTCTTTTAGTTCTTTTGGCAGGTTCGGATTTACTCGGTTGTTCATATAAGAGTGATAGGTTTAACTGATTATTGCCAGTTCGTTAGCGTTATTGAGTACTGATTCAGGGGTCAGGTTTTCAAATCCGACGGAAACCTTGCCCCTGATTATATTTTGTATCACTTTTGCGGCAGCCGCAGATCCCTGAGCCACCGAATCGGGAATGTCTTTCGGTCCCTGGCATACGCCGGCGATGTAAATCCCTCCGAAAGAGGTTCCCGTGGGATCGGTATTGCTGTTCATCGCCATGAACCATCCGTCAGGAGATCGTTTTATCCCAAGAATCTGACAAATCTTCTCAGCGTCTTCAGAAGGCTCCAGTCCGGTTGCGAGCACAACCATATCGACCTCTGTTTCAAGAAGCCTTCGGTTTTCAACATCCTCACCCCGCAACCGTAAAACCTCTCCGTTTGGTTCGATCATGGCTGTCTTCCCGCGGATGATATGGACCCCCTCCCGGCTGATCCGCTGATAGAACTCTTCGTATCCTTTCCCGAATGCACGCATGTCAATATAAAACTCATAGATCTCCGATTCAGGAAGTTTCTCCCTGACCAGATGGGCAAACTTGAGGGAGTACATGCAACAAACACGGGAACAGTATTTATTATAGTTTTCATCCCGGCTTCCTACACAATGAATAATAGCGATCCGTGAGGGTTTCGGGCTTTCGGTGTTGAACACCCAGCGCCCTTTTTTATCCTGGCTACGCAAATGGATATTGCCACCCGTCGAGCCTGCAGCGTTGAGCAACCGTTCGAATTCAAGTGCTGTAACAACATTGGGGAACTTTCCATACCCGAACTGCGGCATCCGGGCAGCGTCGAACGGTTTGAAACCGGTTGCTACAATGATATTTCCAACATTCAGCTTTACCGTCTCATCTATTTCGTCCAGGTTGATGCAGTCGGGAACCGGACAAGCCTTGATACATGCCTTGCACTTCCCTGTTTTCAGGTAGATGCACGCGTTCTCATCGATCAGGTATTTATTGGGAACAGCCTGCGGAAAAGGGATATAGATGGCTTTGCGCAAACAGGTTTCTGCATCGAATTCACTGGGGGCAGTCGCCGGACATTTCTCCGAACAGGAACCGCAACCGATGCAGGTGGAAAGATTCACACGCCGGGCCTTTTTCCTGACCGTGACCCAGTAGTTTCCCGGGACACCCCAAACATCCAGTACCTCCGAATAAGTCATCAGATCGATGTTCGGATGCTGGTTCACCTCTACCATCTTGGGCGTAAGAATACAGGCGGCACAATCGAGTGTGGGAAATGTTTTATCAAAGGTGGCCATCTTTCCGCCGATGGTCCCGGACTTCTCCACCAGGAACACATGTACATGGCCATCGGCCATTTCAAGTGCGGCTTGTATTCCGGTGATTCCTCCTCCGATCACCAGCGTATCGGGGATCATCTGCAGATCTCCCTGCAAGGCAGCAGATTCAAATGAAACACCCTTGACAGCACATTCAACCAGGGCCTGTGCCATGGCGGTATCTTCCTGCGAAACCAATCCATATTCCTGAAAGCTCAGAAGTTTGATATCGTTCACGGTTTTTCCGGCTTCCAGCATCGCTGTCTCAAAGTAACCCGAAATAAATCCGGGTTTGTTACCGGCAATAATCAGCTGGTCGATGGAAGTACTCCGAACTATGTTCGCTAGTTTATCGATGGTTTCCCTGCTCGTGTCATTGAGGATCTGAATCATTGAAACCTGACTGTAATTTTTAAAATTCTCAAAAAGTGCCTGATAGTTTATATTTCCATTCCCTGTAATTGAGGAGTTGTCTAATATAATGCCCTTATTTACAATATCTTTCATTTGATAATAATTTTGATTTCA
>JAFGNY010000128.1 GCA_016926765.1 Bacteroidales bacterium
GATCAGGTCGGCGTCTACCTCATCGGGAGTGGGAAAGGGACCAATACCTAGCAGGCCGTTCTCCGACTGAAGGATGACCTCCATCCCTTCGGGGATATAGTTGGCTACCAGGGTTGGGATCCCGATACCCAGGTTGACATAGTATCCATCATGGAGCTCCTGGGCGATCCGTTTTGCAATTCCGTTTTTATCTAAAGACATAGCTGTTTTCTTTTTTGATGATTAACTCCGTGTGGTTAAAAATTCGATGCGTTTTTCGTAGTCTGTTCCCTGAAAGATCCTTTGTATAAAGATTCCCGGTGTATGAACATGGTTGGGATCCAATTCTCCGTAAGGAACAAGCTCTTCCACTTCGGCAATGGTGATCCTGCCTGCCGTAGCGATCGGATGATTGAAATTGTTTGCTGTTTTGTTGTAGATCAGGTTCCCCCGTGTATCACCGTATTTTGCTTTTACGATCGAAAAATCAGCCGTCAGCCCGAGTTCCATGATATACATCTTCCCGTTGAATTTACGTACCTCTTTTCCTTCCTGGACTTCAGTACCATAGCCTGCCGGGACAAAAAATGCCGGGATCCCGGCGCCTCCGGCCCTGATCCGTTCGGCAAGAGTTCCCTGGGGCATCAGGATCACTTCCAGCTCACCGCTCAGAAGTTGCCGTTCAAACTCTTTGTTTTCCCCGACATAAGAGGCGATCATCGTTTTCATCTGGTGCTTCCGGAGCAGCACACCCAATCCGAAATTGTCGATCCCGGCATTATTGGAGATGCAGGTCAGCCGGTCGACATTCGATTCGGCTAAGGCTTTCAGGCAGTTCTCGGGGATCCCGCACAACCCGAATCCTCCGAACATCACGGTCATCCCGCTCTCAATTCCCCGGATTGCTTCGTACGCGTCTTTTACTACTTTATTCATAGTTGACTAATGTGTTAATGTGCTGATTTGATAATGTGCTAATTATTTATATTTCGCTTCTCGCTATTTCGCTATTTCGCTATTTTCTTCCTCAAACACCACCAGCGGCGAGTGTACCTCCACCAGCTGATTCAGTTCCACATTCACTTCACTTACTCTTGCGTCCCTGAATGCCACGATGTTGTTTTCCATCTTCATTGCTTCCAGAATCAGGAGGGTGGTTCCTTTCTTTACGTCGTCGCCGGGTTTCACGTTGATCTTGATCACCTTTCCGGGCATCGGAGCATTCACATGGAACAAGTCCGCTCCCAGGGATTCGGCTGAGGCGGCAATCAGCTCATTGGGTAAAAAGTCGAGCCGTTTCATGAGAAAAATATGGCCACCCATGCTGATATACTCCCTGTGATCGCGGTCTTCGGAATAGAGCATGTGGTAAGGCTCGCCATCAACGGTAAACTGGAGGAATGAGGGCTGGATGTCGTGTACTGCTGCGTGGTAAAGTTTCCCTTCGGTTTCGAGATCCAGCTCCTTTTCTGAGATAGCCGGAATGAAGAGAGGAAATTCCTTGCCTTCGCAGGATACAGTCAACTGGATCCGGTGTCTCCAGAAACCGACACTTCTCCAGATCGCTCCGGGCTGATCGTGGATCACCCCGATAGCCGGCGGGTGCCGAAGGGTTAGCAGAAGATATCCAATCAACAGGAGATGCCGCGGGATCTCCTCTCTCTCCGCTTTGATTGCAGCAACAATCTCATCGGTATGTTCATCACAAAACCTGGTAGAGATCGTATTGCGGAGGAAAGGCTCTCCAATGATCAGTTTTTTCAGGTAACTGATGTTGGTGCGGATGCCATGGATACCATAAAACGCAAGGGCTTCGTTCATCCTCCGGGCAGCTTGTTCCCGTGTGTCGGCCCAAACCACCAGTTTGCTGATCATGGGGTCGAACATGCTTTTTATCTCAGTGCCGGGCGTTACGCCTGTATCGATGCGGATTTGGTCGCCCTGAGGTTCGGAATAAAGGGTCATGAGTCCGGGAGATGGCAGGAAGTTGTTCTCCGGGTCTTCGGCATAGATCCTGCATTCGATGGCATGTCCGTGCTGATGGATATCCTCCTGTCTCAGCCGTAGGGGTTCCCCTTCAGCAATACGGATCTGCTCCTCAACGATGTCTACTCCTGTGACCATCTCAGTTACGGGATGTTCCACCTGAATACGGGTGTTCATCTCCAGGAAATAGAAGTTGAGGTTTTTATCAACAAGGAACTCAATGGTTCCTGCGCTGGAATAGCCAATCTCTTTGCCTATCTTCACGGCTGCAGTCCCCATCTTTGCCCGTACCTCTGCAGTCAGGGTCGGGGAAGGCGACTCTTCAATGATTTTCTGGTACCTGCGCTGGATGGAGCACTCCCGCTCAAAGAGGTGAATCACATTCCCATGAAGGTCACCCAGGATCTGGATCTCGATATGCCGGGGCTCCTCCAGGTATTTCTCAATGTATACGGTATCATCTCCGAAATAAGCTTTTGCCTGGCGGGCTGTTGCCTCCAGAGCCTCTTCCAGTTGACCTGCTTCCCTTACAATGGTCATCCCTTTGCCTCCTCCACCGGCCGCTGCTTTCAGCAACACCGGAAATCCGATGGCATTGCAGGCTTTTATCAGGGTTTCTTTGTCTCCTGTCACCCCTTCGGTGATGGGGACGCCGCTATTTTTCGCCCAGGAACGTGCTTCAATTTTATTGCCCATTACCTGCATGGATTTGGCATCCGGACCGATAAAAATGAGTCCGGCATCATCACAGGCTTTTACAAAAGCAGCACTCTCTGCCAGAAAACCATAACCCGGGTGGATGGCATCGCAGTTTTTCTCTTTTGCCGTTGCAATGATCGTTGGAATATTAAGGTAGGTTTCACTTAGTTCGGCTTCCCCGATGCAAACGGCTTCATCAGCTAAAGTGACATGGAGGGAGCCGGCATCGATACGGGAATAGATCCCCACAGTCCGGATCCCTAACTTTTTTGCAGTTCGCATAACACGTACGGCAATCTCTCCCCGGTTAGCGATGAGGATTTTGGTTATTTTTTTACCCATGACGGTTTTCGTTTTTCAAGAAATGCATTCATCCCCTCCTGCCCTTCATCCGATGCTCTGATATCGGCAATCATCCGGGCAGTAAAATCATATGCTTCCATTAAGTTGAGGTTATTCGTCACTTCGTGGATTAGTTTTTTCCCATGCGCCATAGCAGCCGGGCCACTGGTCCTCAGGTGACTGATCGTCTCTTCGGCCTTAGCATCCAATTCTCCGGGAGGCACCGATTTATTGACCAGGTGAAAGGCTTCCGCCTCTTTCCCACTGATCCGCTTCCCGGTCAGCATCAGCTCACGGGTACCGTATTCTCCTACACGTTTAATCACATAGGGAGAGATGCAGGCGGGAACAATCCCAATTTTTACTTCGCTGAGAGAGAAGGTGGCATCGTCGGTACAATATGCCAGGTCGCAGGCTGAGAGCAGCCCGTTAGCTCCTCCCAGCGAAACCCCGTGAACCAGCGCTATAGTCGGTTTCGGACAGGTATAGATCGCGTAAAAGCATGATGAAAGGAGAAGACTCTCCTGGTAGTTGATTTCGTAACTGTTTGTGGCTACATCTTTCATCCAGTTGAGGTCCACGCCGGCACAAAATGATTTGCCCTTGCCTCGGAGGATCACGCACACGGCATCGATGCTCTGCAGATCCAGGAAACATTCAGCTATCTCTTCCAGCATCGTCTTGTTGAAAGCATTGTGAACTTCAGGCCGGTTCAGCCAGATGGTGAAGATGCCGTTTTCGTTGGTGGTTTCTATGGTTGTGTACATGCTAGTGGGTTTAATCAGAGGCGAGGCATGCCTCGCCTCTACTTGTCCGCTCGTCCGCTCGTCTTTACATTCTGATCACCCCATACTTCGTTTCCTCATAGCGCTTGTTTTGCGAAATTGCAACAGAGAGGCCGATGATCTTCCTGGTGTCGACCGGGTCGATGATGCCGTCGTCCCATAATCTTGCGGTGCTGAAGTAAGCAGATCCCTCTTCTTCGTATTTTTTCAGGATGGTATGAAGCATCTTCTCCCTCTCTTCGGGTAGCAGCTCCTGCCCTTTAGCCCTCAGCTGATCCTCTTTCACCGTGATCAGCACATTGGCAGCCTGTTCTCCGCCCATGACGGAGATCTTGGCATTGGGGTACATGAAGAGAAAACGGGGTTCATAAGCTCTGCCGGCCATGGCATAGTTACCGGCGCCGAATGATCCACCAAAGATCACCGTGAATTTGGGCACGTTGGCATTGGCGACAGCATGCACGAACTTGGCTCCGTCACGGGCAATTCCTCCGTGTTCATATTGTTTTCCCACGATAAAGCCTGTGATATTTTGGAGAAAGAGGAGGGGGATATTGCGGGAGGTGCAAAGCTCGATAAAATGGGTGGCTTTCAGGGAAGTTTCCGAAAAGAGCACCCCATTATTCGCCAGAATGCCCACCTCATAACCCATGATCCTGGCAAAGCCGGTAACCAGTGTGGGGGCATACTTCTCTTTAAATTCGTGAAATAGACTTCCGTCAATGATCCGGGCAATGATCTCTCGCGAGTCGACGGGCTTCCGTAAGTCGACAGGCAGGATGCCGTAAAGTTCTTCAGGATCGTAAAGAGGTTCTTCAACAGGCGTTTTCGGCAACGGCTGGTATTCATGCCGTTTGATCGATTCAAAGATGTTCCGGCAGATCTGTATGGCATGAACATCGTTTTCAGCCAAATGATCGGCTACTCCCGAGATCATCGTATGTACCTCTCCGCCCCCCAGTTCTTCGGCAGTCACCTCTTCACCGGTAGCGGCTTTTACCAGGGGAGGCCCACCGATGAAAATGGTTCCCTGGTTGCGCACGATGATTGTTTCGTCGCTCATAGCTGGAACGTAGGCGCCACCGGCTGTACAGGAGCCCATCACCACAGCGACCTGAGGGATCTTCTCTGCCGACAACCGGGCCTGATTGAAAAAGAACCGTCCGAAATCGTATTTGTCGGGAAATACGTTAGCTTGTTCGGGAAGAAAAACTCCGCCCGAGTCGACCAGGTAAACACAGGGGAGCCGGTTTTCCATGGCGATCTCCTGCGCTCTGACATGCTTCTTGATTGATTCCTTGACGTAGGTTCCTCCTTTTACGGTAGCATCGTTGGCAACAATCATCACCTCTTTCCCATGGATCAACCCGATCCCGGTGACAATCCCGGCCGAAGGAAATTCGTTGTTATAGAGGTCAATGGCTGCCATTTGGGAGAGCTCTATAAAGGGCGTGTTCTTGTCGACCAGCAGGTCAATCCGTTCCCTGGCAAGCAGTTTCCCGCGTTCTTTATGACGTTTGACAGCCTGCTCAGAACCGCCCCGGGTCACAGAAGCCAGCCGTTCTTTGTAGGTTGTCAGGATTTTGAGGTACTCCTCTTTCTGCTTTTGAAACTCTGGGGCAGAAGTGTCAATTTTACTTTGAATACGAAACATGCAAGATGTTGAATAAGTTTAAAAAGTAAAAATACAAAAATTTTACATTTAACCATTTCGCTTTTCGCTCAGGGGAGATCGATTGTCAGGCCTTTTTTTGCCTTGGAATAAGTTCTGCCAGACTAAAAGAGCAGGAGTACGAACACATCACCCTCAGTGGTAGATACCACCCAGATGGGACCGGCCATGATCAACTCCATGGATACGAAACAACTTCTGGCATCTGACTTCAAATTACATCCTCACCAGATTATTCCGCAACGCATACTTCACCATCTCCACCGTGCTTTTGAAATTGAACTTTTGCATGATGTTGTTCTTGTGGGTCTCCACGGTGCGCGGACTGATGTTCAGTTTCTCGCCAATCTCCTGGTTTGTGAATCCTTCAACATAGAGTCGTAGGATCTCTTTCTCACGGAGGGTGAGTGAAGGAACTTTGGAAAGATCGGGGGCCGACTGATGCCTTACATTCTTAACGGCTGATTGCATGACCAGTCTGGACACTGAAGGGCTGAAGTAGTCGTTGCCCTGGTGAACTAACCGGATAGCTTCCAGCAGCACCTCCCTGGTCGTATCCTGCTTCGACAATACTCCGCAGGCGCCCGCCTGGATGGCGTTGAAGATAAAGTCTTCAAAGGTGTACATGGTCAGGATCAATACCCGGGTGGAGAGTTGCTCTTTTTTGATTCGCTGCGTGATCTCGATGCCATTAAGTTTCGGCATGGAGATGTCGGTGATCAGAATATCCGGTTTCAGTGTTTTTACCAGCCTTAGGGCATCTTCGGCATCATTTGTGGCGCCCATCCATTCAACCTCTTCTGTCCCTTCCAGCATCACCTGGATGCCATTGGTGATGATCTGGTGGTCGTCGACCAGAAGAACTTTGATCCTGTTCATAACCGGTTTTCTGATTGCGTGATTTTTGGAATTTTGATCCGAAGTGTAGTGCCGTTCTCCCGGGATGATTCGATTGTGAAGCTCCCGTTCAGCAATCGTGTCCTCTCCCGGATGTTGAAAAGACCGGTTCCTGTTCTGATCCCTCCGGGGTCAAACCCACCTCCGTTGTCTCCGATCATGAGGAGATAATTTTCAGCCCCTTCACTCAGGTTGATCTCTATACGCTCTGCTTTCCCGTGCCTGATGGCATTGATTACAGCCTCCTGAGTGATCCGGAAAAGGTAGTTACGTGCCTGCAGACTCATGTTGTCGAATTTGCCAAAGGAGGCGAAATCCATATCGACTCCAACCCCTTCACGGATCTCCTTACTGAAAAGCCCTAACGAGCCATCCAGCCCGAATTCCCTGATGCCGGCAGGAGCCAGATCATAGGAAACACGGCGAAC
>JAFGNY010000129.1 GCA_016926765.1 Bacteroidales bacterium
ACATATCCGGGATGGAGCAGGTGGATGGAACGATCCAGTACTTCATGGAAATAGGGAGTCAGGTCATCGCCCACAATGGAGTAGCTTTTCCAGAATTCAACCTGCTGGTCCGGCTCATCCCATTGCAAAACCGGCAAATCCCTTCCGGCTTTCGCCTGTTCCATATAGTCTGCCAAAAGATCAACCAGGTGATGGCCGTTGGTTCTGAACCATTCCGTATCAAAAATAGTTGTGGTATAGTTTGTCATGCCGGGTGTTACTGAAGAAAAACAAAAATAACGATTGTTGTCCACTGTTCCGAAAAACTTTTACATTCGTGGAGTAAAGGATGTAGGTTTTAGGTTGTAGGATATAAGATGTAAGAATTTAGAACTTTGATTTATTATGATCGTCATTCTTGGCCCCACCGCATCGGGTAAAACAAAACTGGCTGTCCAACTGGCATATGAGCTGGATGGGGAGATCATTTCGGCCGATTCACGTCAGGTATACCGGGGAATGGATATCGGTACCGGAAAGGACCTGACGGAATATCTGGTGAAGGGGAAACAGATCCCCTATCACCTCATCGACATCGAAGATCCCGGCTATGAATACAATGTGTATGAGTTCCAGCAGGACTTTCTGAAGGCGTATGAGGAAATCGGAATGCGGGGAAAACTCCCCATCCTTTGCGGCGGGAGTGGGTTATATATTGAGTCGGTACTGAACGGGTACCGGCTGCCAAAACTTGAGCCTGATCCTGAATTGGAAACGATGCTCGCTTCAAAGCCGACTGAAGAGCTTGTTGATTTGTTAAATTCATTGCGGGATCAGCACAATACAACCGATATCACAGACAGAATACGGTTGATCAAAGCCATTCGCATCGGGTTACTGGAATCCCGCGTTACGGAACGCAACCGGAAATTTCCGGAAATTCAAACCACGACCGTTGGAGTAGCTCCACCGCGGGAGATCCTCCGGGATCGAATTACGAAACGCCTGCATCACCGACTGGAGAACGGTATGGTCCAGGAAGTTGACCGGCTTCTGGCATCCGGCATCAGGGAAGAGACGCTGAAGTTTTACGGACTTGAATATAAATACATCACCCAATATCTGCTGAACCAGTTCACCTATGAGGAGATGGTTGTCCAACTCAACACCGGCATTCATCAGTTTGCCAAACGGCAAATGACCTGGTTCCGCCGGATGGAGCGGCAAGGGATCAAAATTCACTGGCTCGATCCCGACGCGTCCGTTCAGGAACAGGTCGAAACGATACTCCGGTTGCGCTGATCATTCGATCCATCGTGCCGGTTGATTACAACAAAGAGGCTGCCGAAGGAAAACTGGCAGCCTCTTGATCGTTTACGGATCGGGGATCATTTCGTTTTATCCGGGAAATCAGGTATCTCAGGCAACTTTTCAGGCCAGTTTTTCAGTTCTTCAAGGATCAGCTCGATGGCTTTGTTCAGCTGCTGGTCTTCCCCGGCATACTCTTTTGCAGGATCATTATCGACCCACACATCGGGTTCCACGCCAACTCCTTCAATGGCCCATTGGTTATCCTTGAAATCATAGTTGGCAAATTCCGGCTTCTGAAGAGATCCGCCATCAATGAATGGTAACGAACCCCGGATCCCGATCACGCCACCCCAGGTGCGGGTACCCACGAGCTTTCCGATATTGAGTTTCTTGAACTGGTAAGGGAAGAGATCTCCGTCGGAGGCAGAGTACTGGTCGATCAGACAGATCTTCGGTCCCCACATGAAAGGGATCCTTCCCGGCACAGGGTCTGTATTTCTGGCCATCCGCATAATAACGGCTTCTCTCTTCAACCGCTCGATGATCATCGGGGAGACATTTCCGCCTCCGTTTCCGCGATCATCGATGATGAGTGCCCGTTTGGTCAACTGCGGGTAGAAATGCTTCACAAATTCATTCAGCCCCTCAGGCCCCATGTCGGGAATATGAATATATCCCACCTGACCGTCAGTTGCTTCCTCTACTTTCCGGATATTCCCCTGTACCCAATTGTAGTAGTAGAGGTCTGCTTCATCGGCAACAGGCACGACAATGGTCTTATGAGCCCCCTCAGCAGAGGGTTTCCCGTTTACAGTCAATTCAACCTGCACATTGGCTTTATTCACCAGCGATTCGTTGATATCGTCCATCTCTTTGGTGGAGATCCCGTCAATAGCGATGATATAATCCCCTTCGGTCACATTTACGCCCATCTCGGTCAGGGGTGAACGGTTTTTCTTTGACCAGTTCTCTCCCTGCAGGATCTTGTCAATGTGGTAGTACCCCGACTGGTCGCGGGAGATCGTCGCGCCAAGCAATCCCAGCTTGATTCGTTCGGGTTTTGGTTTGTCTCCGGCGCTCACGTAAGCATGACCGATATTCAATTCTCCCACCATCTCACCGATGATGTAATTGAGGTCATTCCGGTTGTTAACATAAGGGACCAGAGGTGCATATTTCTCCCTCACAGCCTCCCAATCCAATCCATGCATGTTTGGAGCATAGAAAAAATACTTCATCTGCCTCCACGACTCATTGAAGATCTGATTCCATTCGGCCTGCAGGTCGACCATGATCTTCATGTTCGAAAGATCCACATAATCCTTGACATTGATCTTGGATTTCGGAAGGTCAATAACCGCATACTGATCCCTTTTCGCCAGCACCATCTTCTTATGATTCGCTGCGATCTCATAATTTCCATAATCACCAAGTTCAGTCTCTTTCTTATCCTTGAGGTCAAAAAGGCACAGAGCAGGTTGGTCTCCACGTTTACTTTTTACATAATAAACAGTGTTGTCTATCACATTGATACCCCAGTAGATCCCTGCATCAACCGGTAAAACCACTGTCCGTTCAGCAATCCCGTCGAGGTCAACCTGGATGTCCGCCAACTCTTTATTCTTCCCTGTTCCCTCTTCCTTCTTCCCTTTTCCTTCTTCCTTCGTATTTCCGTCTTTCGTCTTTCCTCCTTCGTCCTTCGTCTCTCCTCCTTCTTCCTTCACGGCTACCTCATCATTCTCATAAGCAAACGGAGAGGGAGTGCTTTTCGAAAGGGTGACAAAATAAATCTTGCTCATGTCGTTGTATGCATGATTCCATTCTGTCCAGCTGTAGATCGGATTAAAATCCCTGTTTGAAGTAAAGAAAAGGTATTTTCCATCCGATGAAAAAGCGGGATCGCCTACATCATACCAACCATCAGTAACTGCCGTAGCTTTTTTCGAAGCCAGATCATAGAGAAAAATCTTGGATTCCCCGCGCTGGGCCGGCTGGGTATATGCAATCCATTTACTGTCGGGAGACCAAACATAATCGTTGTATTCAAACTCTTTAGTTTTCGCCACCACGGTCACCTCTTTCGAATCAATATCGACATACTGGAGGCGGAGCATTTTATCGCTCCACAGCAGTTTTTTACTATCAGGTGACCACACGGGAAAATAGTTATAGGTATCTGCATTTTTTGTGATCTGAACTGCTGGTTCACTGCCATCCTGGTTGATGATATAGATCTCATCTTCTCCGGTTTGGTCAGAGATGAAGGAGAGGTATTTCCCATCGGGCGACCAGGCTACATCACGGTCATGAACTCCGGATGAAAGGGTAAGGTCTTTTGTGATGCCTGAAGTCACGGGCACCGTAAAGATATCTCCCCGGGCATCAAAGCCAAGCCGTTTTCCATCAGGAGAGATCGTGAAGGAGTTGATGAACTTGCTGGCATCCTTTAGCTGGTTTCTTCCGGTGATGAAGTCATTCGCTATCCGGATATCCACCTTAACCGATTGTTCTGTAGCCAGGTCAAACAGATAGATGTATCCTCCATTCTCATAAACAATGGCAGTTTTCCCCAGTGATGGAAACTTCACATCGTAGTTGGTATAGTTCGTGAGCTTCCGGATTTCCTTTGTTTTCAGATCGATGACAAAAAGGTTCATTGTCCGGTCACGGTCAGAGCAGAAGTAGATCTTCTCCCCTTTCCACATCGGGAAGATATCCTGGGCGGGATTGTTCGTCAGGTTTTCTGTTGTCTTTGTTTTAAAATCATAGATCCAGATGTCATCAGCCATTCCTCCACGATAGTATTTCCAGGTTCGGAATTCCCTGAAGACACGGTTGTAGGCGAGTTTGGATTTATCGGGAGAGTAGGAACAAAAACCTCCGGCCGGCAGTGGAAGTTCTTCTGAAAGCCCCCCCTCTTTGTTCACGAGGAATAACTGTCCTTTGAAATCGTTAAATGATTGTTTCCGGGAGCGGTAAACTATGTAATCATCGTCGCGCCAGGTCATCACGATGTTGTTGGGCCCCATCCGGTCGGAGATGTCATCACGGCCAAGGGTTGCCGTATAGGTCAGACGTTTCGGTACACCGCCTTCCGCCGGGATCAGGAAGACCTCGGTGTTCCCATCGTATTGACCGGTAAACGCGATGGATGTCCCGTCAGGTGAGAACCGTGCGAACATCTCATAACCATCCGAATCGTTGGTCAGTTTCCGGGCAACACCACCTGTTTTAGCTACCGTATACAGATCGCCGGCGTAAGTAAATACGATCTGATTGCCATGAACGGCAGGAAAACGCAACAGACGGGCTTCGTCCTGTGCGAAGGTAATTCCTAGAAAGAGGCAGGCAATAAATGTAAAAGCTAACTTTTTCATCTGATTAAAATTGAGTGGAACAATTGAGAAAGTCCAAAGTTACCGAGAAATTCCGGAATGAAAAAAAAATTCGACAACGGACATCTGGCTTCTGTTATTCAGTACCTGATTTCAGGATATTAGTTTATTTTTGCCGCAGAAAGTCAGATTAAACCGTTCATCCATTATGTCAATAGAAGTCAAATTCAGGGACGGAGTGAAGGTAGATGCCTACATCGATTCCATGGTCATTCAGACTGACCAGTCGGTGAAGGGTGGCGGAGAGGGTACAGCCCCTGAACCTTTCACCCTTTTTCTTGCCTCCCTTGCCACGTGTGCAGGATACTATATCAAAGCGTTTTGCAACTCCCGGAACCTGCCAACCGACACTATCTCACTCTCGATGGACAGTATGTATGATCCGATAAAAAAACGGATCGGGAAATTCATTATCAAAATCTACGTGTCGATGGATTTTCCGGAAAAATACGATCAGGCATTGATCCATGCCTCCAATGTATGCGCGGTAAAACGGCATCTCTCTGAACAGATCGAACTTGAGACACTGGTTGTAAGGGTATAGGGGTCAGGAAAAGATCTGGAGACTTCCGGACTTCATCTCCGGGTGACATTTGAATTATCTAGTATCTTTGTAGATTGATGCCTTTTAATCATCCCTGATGTCACGCACTTTCAAGATTCTGATCACCTCTCTTACGGCACTTTTCTTTTTCGCTTCACCAACTGGTTTTTCACAGAAGGTTGCCCTGGTGCTTTCGGGTGGAGGAGCACGAGGAGCCGCGCACATCGGAGTGATCAGAGCACTGGAGGAGCAACAGGTTCCCATCGATTATGTGGTTGGCACTTCCATCGGAGCTATCGTGGGAGCTCTCTATGCCATGGGATACACCCCCGATGAAATGGAGCAACTGCTGGAATCTGAAGAGTTCTTCAAATGGACATCAGGCTCTCTTGATGAAAAGTACCGTTACTACTTCCGGAAAGATGAACCGAATGCATCCTGGTTTTCGCTCGATTTTAATCCGAAGAAGAAACTCACTACCGCATTACCAACCAATCTGATCAATCCCTTTCAGATCGATTTTGAGTTTATGCGCCTGATGGGCCCTGCTTCAGCGGCTGCCGGCTATGATTTCGATAACTTGATGATACCTTTCCGGTGTGTGCTGGCAGATATTGATTCAACCCAATCGCTGACCATCCGGGAAGGGAATCTGAGTACAGCGGTTCGCGGCTCCATGTCGATCCCCTTATTGTTCAATCCGCTGCGGTATGACAATAAACTGCTTTTCGATGGGGGAATGTATAACAATTTTCCGGCGAATGTCGCACAGGAAGACTTCCATCCCGATGTGATCATCGGATCAAGAGTAGCTCAGCGTTACAGCAAAGCAGACCCGGATGATGTGATCAGCCAGCTGATGACCATGTTGATGGAGCGGCAGAGTGATACCATCACCTATCCAAACTCGGTGATGATCATCCCTTCCCTGCCCAAAATCAACCTGCTGGACTTCTCCCAGACCACCATCCTGGTCGATAGTGGCTACCGCGCGGCCATCGCCATGATCCCGGAAATCAGAAAGCTGGTGACCGACACACTGACTCCTGAGGCTCTCCTCAGAAAAAGGACGATCTTTAAATCGAAGGAACCCGAACTGATCTTTGACTCCATTATTGTAAAAGGACTTTCCAGATCCCAGGCACAATATGTCCAGAAAATACTGAAGCACAATCAGAAAACGGTCACAATCAGTGAACTAAAAAAGGCCTATTTCAGATTTATTGACGAAGGTTTTGTACGATCGGTCTTTCCGGAAGCAAGGTACAACCCGCAAACCGGCTATTACGACCTTTATCTCGACATTCAGAAAGCGCCCAATTTCAACGCACAATTCGGTGGGAATCTCTCTCTTGGAACCAGTAATGAAGGGTTTCTCCAGCTCCGGTACAAGTACCTTTGGAACCACGCTCTCAGGGTGTTGGCAAATGGATATTTTGGCAGGTTCTACAGCTCGGTAAAAGTTGGCGGCCGGATCGATTTTACCTCGAGACTTCCCTGGTACCTTGAACTTTACTATACCTATAACAGTTACGACTATTTTAAAAATACCACCTATTTTTTTGATGACCTTACTCCCTCAAATATCCGGCAATGGGAGAGTTTTACCGCATTGCGGGGAGGCATCCCGACAACCAATACAGGGAAACTGAACCTATCCTTCATCAACGCCATCACCTCTTCCATTTACTATCAGACGAATGATTTTTCACGGCTGGATACAGCAGATCAAACGAAATATAATTTTTTCAGTCCGCGGATCTGTTTTGAGATGAACAATCTGAACATGAAGCAATATGCCAATGCCGGGGCACTTCTTTCGATTTCTGTTTCGTACATGAACGGCCGTGAAGTGCTTCTTCCCGGATCACAGTCAACCAACAAAGCTGAGCAAACGAATTATCCGGAATGGCTTGAGATCAAGGCCGTCTATGATAACTACTTTGAAACGATTGGTCCCTTAAAACTTGGATTTTTCGGCGAACTATGCATTACCAATCAGCCATTTTTCCAGAATTACACATCAACCATGATGTACTCTCCTGCCTTTCAACCTCTTCCGGAAATGCAATCGTTGTTTCTTCCGCAATTCCGGGCTACCAACTACCTGGCGGGCGGACTCAAAGCGATCTTAAAAATTTATAAGAAGGTGGAGTTCAGGGCAGAAGGATATATCTTCCAACCCTATCAGGAAATACTGCAAAACCCAACTGATTATACCGCTTCGTATGGGCCTATTCTGAGTGACCGGTCCTATATCGGAGCGGCCACGGTCGTTTACCATACTTTCCTGGGACCCTTAAGCATCGGTCTTAGTTATTATGACAAACTCCAGAATCCATTTACATTTAATCTCAATTTCGGATACATCATTTTTAACCGGAGCGCTTTACCGTAATCATCGCATAGTTGGGATTTCAGAATAAATGCTATTTTTGCAGATGAAAACACAACCTACCGGCATCGTTCGGAACCTTTAGAGTATTATTTATATGACGTTTGTTAACTCATGGAAAACAAAGAACACACCGATCAGAATCCTGATCTGGAACCAATTCCAGCTCAGGAGGAGAATTCTTCACCTGTTGAATTAACGGAAACATCTGCAGAAACTCCGGAAGCCGTTCCGGAGGAAACTGAACCTACTGAAGACCCCCCAACCCCATCCGAAGCAACTGAAACAATCCCTCCCGTTGCATTCGTTGAGACAGTCCCTCCTGCAGAAGAGGAGGAAGATGAAGAAGAGGAAGTCCTTCATAGCCATTTTTCAGAAGAGGATCTAAACCAGTATAGCCAGGAACAACTGCTGGACTTGCTCGAAGCAGCTGTCGCTGAACCCGATCTCAACGCCGTAAAGACGAGGATAGCCCTCATCAAAATGGCTTTCCTGAAGAAACGGGATGAACAGCATGAACCTGTTGATGTAGATGAAGATACCAACGAGCAACCCGCCTCACACGAAGAGCAGGATGCGTTGAATACCCGCTTTGAGTCCCTGTTCAGTATCTACAAAGCCAATAAGAGCAGGTTTCTGGCTGAGCAGGAGAAGCTTAAAAAAGAGAACCTGGAAAAGAAACGCCAGATCCTGGAAGAGCTTCGTACCCTGATCAACTCGGAAGAAACCCTGAAAAAGACCTATGATGAATTTAAGATCCTTCAGGATCAATGGAAAGAGGTTGGGATGGTCCCCCGTGGCGAGATTAACGACCTGTGGCAAAATTACCATTTCCTTGTTGAGAAGTTCTTTGAGAAGGTTAAACTCAATAAGGAACTCAAAGATCTGGATCTGAAGAAGAACCTGGAAGCCAAAATTGAACTCTGTGAAAAAACAGAAGAGTTGCTGCTCGAGCCTTCTATCCTGAAATCGTTTAAACAGTTACAGAAATACCACGACGAATGGAAGGAGATTGGCCCAACCCCATCAGATAAGAAAGATGAGGTGTGGGAACGGTTTAAAAACGCGACGGATAAAATCAATGAACGCCGCCGTGAATTTTATGCCTCGCTGGAAGAAGAGCAGAATAAAAACATGGAGACGAAGAACGCGTTGTGCCAACAAGCCGAAGAGGTGCTGACAAAACGGAATGAAACGGTCAAAGAGTGGCAGGATCAGACATATAAAATCAATGAGTTGCTGAAAATCTGGAAAAGTGTCGGCCCGGTTCCGCAGAAATACAACGCTGAGATCTGGTCGCGTTTTAAAGGGTATCTTGATAGTTTCTTTGCAGGCAAGAAAGAGTTCTTTGACCGTGTGAAAGATCAGCAGATGCACAATTACAATCTCAAAGTGGATCTCTGCGCCCAGGCAGAAGCCATTAAAAGCAGCAACGACTGGAAAAAGACTACCAATGAGTTGATCCATCTTCAAAGTGAATGGAAAAAGATCGGGCCTGTCCCACGAAAGCATTCTGATAAAATCTGGAAACGTTTCCGTTCTGCATGCGATGAATTCTTTAAAGCAAAATCCGACTATTTCGCTAACATCCATACGCATGAAGATGAGAACATGAAAGCCAAAGAGGAGCTGTTAACGAAGTTGAAAGACCATCAGTTTTCGGAAAACAAGAATAAAAACCTCGATGACCTGAAGACCTTCCAGCGGGAGTGGACCCAGATCGGACATGTCCCATTCAAAGAGCGTGACAGGCTCCAGAACGAATTCAGGCAACTGGTCAACAAACACCTTGATAAACTCAAGATCAGTGAGGTGGAGATGACCTCCATCAGCTACCAGACCAGAATGGAGTCGATGAAGAACGATCCCCAGTCCCGGAAACTGATCACACGGGAGCGGGAAACCCTGAGCCAGAAGATCAGCAAACTTCGTGACGACATCAATCTGTGGGAAAACAATATCGGCTTCCTTGCCAACTCTAAAAATGCGAACATCCTGAAAGCCGAATTCGAAAAAAAGATTGACAGCGCGAAAAATGAACTGAAAGTGATGGAGGCGAAGATGAAGATCCTTAGGCAGTAGGGAGAGGGAAAAGGGAAGAAGGAAGAGGGAAGAAGGAAGAAGGAAGAGGTGAGACATGAATCGTAAATCGAACCGGAGCGAAGCGAAGTTCGGCGGAGCCAAAATCGCATAAATCGTAAATCAACTTGGCCAGTAATTCCATCGGCAACAAAATCGTACTGACCACTTTCGGGGAGTCTCACGGCACGGCCGTGGGAGGTATTCTTGATGGTTTTCCTTCAGGAATAACGATTGACACTGAATTCATCCAGTCAGAAATCAACCGCCGGAATCCTGCCAAATATCCTTTTGCCACT
>JAFGNY010000130.1 GCA_016926765.1 Bacteroidales bacterium
CCGCCGGCGGTTCCTACAATGACATCCCGGTAACCGTCGTCATTGATATCGGAAATGGTTGTCATACAGGTCTGCCTGTAAGTATAACCGGAATAAATCGCAGTGGCCCAAAGCACATCTCCGGTAACGGATGCATTGCCATTGAAGCAGCGGATGTAGTCGTCTTCTGACCCGATTACCACATCGTCTATCCCGTCGCCGGTGATGTCCTGTATGGGGACAATCGCTTTGGGGCTGTCGTCATATCCACCCGTGATCGTATAACTCCATAGGGGCGTTCCTATTGGGTAGTAGGTTGAAACGCCCGTTCCCTCAAGTGAGATATCGACTGATCCCTGGCCCACCGCGTCAGAAATAATGGTCAGCACTCCATTGTAGTCGATTCCATGCTCAGGATGAAACCAGATGCCAATTTGGATGGTTTCAATAGAAGAGACCGTCAGAGGAAGAACCACCGATTCATCTATAATGAAATGGGGGTCGTTCATTGTCAGTGCCGTGATGGTGAGTGTCGAGTTACCATCATTGGTGATTGGCAGATACCACCTTGAATAGGCGCCTGCACGCCGTTCTCCCCAGTCGTGGGAAGTATACTGGAGGAACATATGGGGACCATCGTACACACCTTGTCCGGTTAATGTTACATCAACCGTCGGATTGATCGGATCGCTTGAGCTGATGGTCACGGCTGTATTCAGTTGGGCAGTTGTTGTTGGTGAATAGGTCAGAGGTACATCCACGTTTTCACCGGGAGTCAATGTATAGGGGGTGGTGAAGGTGGTAGTAATGGGTTGCCCGCTGGGGATCCCAATGTCGGTGATGGAGAGATCTGCTGTGCCAGTGTTTTCCACATTGCAGTCCCAGGTTTCGCTGTCCCCAATGGTCACTGTCCCGTAATCATGGGATGTAACGGGAATGTTGATTTCGGGGGTTCCTGATCCGGTCAGGTCCACTTTATACAGGGTACTGTTAGCCCCTAAGGGTCCGTCGCAATACCAGAGATAGGTTCCATCATACACAATGCCGGCAGGCCGTTCCGTTTCGCAGGCATGGCTCTCCAAAACTGTTCCTGAAGTGGTCACCTTATAAAGCATATATGCATAATAATCAGCAATCCACAGGTCAGCACCCTGCAAACAGATGTCCCAGGGCTGGTCTTCCGGTGGGGTAAATTGTGATAGTACCGTACCTGATGCATTGATCTTGTAAACCGTTCCCGGATCAGGGTAGTAGGTGCATACCCAATAGTTGCCTGCGTCATAGGAAATCCCCGACATGTAATGATCGGCCAGCGTTATTGTTGAAACCGTGGCACCTGCCATGGAAAATTCAAGAGCTGAAGCAGGTGAAGAGGAGGAAGAGGGTTGGGAAATGGTTACGAGATTCGGGGATTTATAGGTTAGTCCAAATGCATCATTGAAAGGGCCGTTGCATTGCAGGGAATAACTACCGTTGCCAGGGTTAAATTTGTAAACATGGTCTCCGTCAACGCCATAGATCCCAAAATAGATGTAGGTCCCATCCCAGGCCAGTCCCGATGCTTTCCCGGGAATGGTATAGGAGGCCACAATAGACCACGTGGTAGGCTGTTTTTCCTGCCCGCTGGCAGGTATTACTATGACACAGCATGAAAGCCATATCGTTGTCCAAAATCGTAGCGTTGTCTTCATAATACTTAGGATTATTTTCTAAATCTATCAAGAAGCGATTGATCGTTGATCTCTTTTGAAAGAGCTTCAATCATCTCATAAGGCACCTCAAATAAGTCAAGAATCGTCAAAGCGTCCAGGCAATTGTTGAATAATGGATCGATATTGAATCCTATGATCTCGGCATTGACACTCAGGTATTTCTTAAAGAGAATCGGTGTTTTGTAGATGAGGTCAATACTGCTGATGAAGCGGTCGAGCCGCCCCAGGTCTTTCCCCACATAGCTCAGAAAAAGATGCTTGTTGATCTTTCTTGGAACCTGGATGGTGAAGGGTTTGTTCGGGTGGATGTATTCCGAGAATTCAGAGTTGTAAAAGTTGGCCTTCAGGAATTCTACCATCAGGGCTTTGGAGACATCAAGGAATTCATTACTCATACTTACAGGACCAATCAGGTACCTGTATTCCGGATTTTTAATTAAAAGATACAGAATTCCTTTCCAGAGCATAAAGAGCGACATCGTTTTTTTCTGGTACTCTTTGGTGATAAAGGATCGCCCAAGTTCGATTGAAACCTTCAGAACGGTTGAAAAGTCGGGATCGATCTGAAAAAGCGTACTGATATAGAATCCCGGAATCCCATACCGGTCGAGAATCTCGCGTCCTCTCCCAACACGGTAACCTCCGACAATGGTTTGCGCTTCTTCATCCCAAATGAAAAGCTGATCGAAATACTGGTCGAAATGATCGAGGTCAAAGCTTTTGTTAGTCCCTTCCCCCACTGAACGGTAGGTGATCTCCCTTAACCTGCCAATTTCTGATGTAATATAGGGGATCCGTTCAGTGGGAGCACAAAACACCGAAAAATTCTGGATCTGAAAAAACTTAAACTCCTCTTTGATCAGTCCGATTTCATGGATCAGGTGTTCCTGTGGCACCGGATCAATCACGGGTTCCTGTGCTGCAGGAGAAGGGGCTACCAGGGCCTGCCGTTTTAAATTCGATAACGGGATCCCGAGGGCATAGGTTTTCATCCTGAGAAATTTTCCAAACTCCCGGATATCTTCAAATTCATCCTGTTCTTTGACCAAAATAGGTGTGCCAACCCGTATCCGGATAGTTTTTCCTCTTTTGTTAAAAAGCTCGGAAGGTAGTTTTACTGTCCGGAGCAGTGGGTGAACCATTCCCAACAGATGAAAAAGTGTACTGTTGGAACCATCAAAATAGACCGGTACAACAGGAACTCTTGACCGTTTGATAAACTTCAGGATGGAGTGCTGCCACTCTTTATCAGCTACCCCCCTGTACTGCAGTTTCACCGTGGAAACCTCCCCGGCAGGAAAGATCCCGATCGGATGGTCCGACTGCAGATGAACAAAGGCATCTTTCAGGCCTCCAAAGCTGGACCTGACATCCTTGTAGGCTTCAAAAGGATTCACCCCCAGGAAATAGGGCCTAATCGGTTCCAGTCTGGTCAGCAGAAAGTTCACAAGTACTTTATAGTCAGGCCTTGCCCCGGGAATGATCTTCAATAGGAGAATCCCGTCAATCGCACCATAAGCGTGATTGGAAATGGTGATAAAGGGTCCTGTTTTCGGAATGTTTTCCAGTTCCTGGTCATCCACTGCATAACTAACCCCCACCCCTTCGATCAGCTGATCGACAAATTCCCGGGGCTGGCAATCACAAATCTTGTTGTATTGCTTATTGACCTTGTCTAACTTTAGCAACCTGAACAGAATTTTTGCCAGCGTTTCTCCGCCAATATACTGCAGATATCGGTTTGCTTCAACCAGTTGCTTGGGAGAGATCAGGTCCATGAGGTAAAACCAGAATTCAAACTGAATTACAAAGTTATAATTTTACTGGTGTGAATCAAGAAGTTCACGAGGCGACAAGATGAAAATCCATCTGTTTCCTTGCCAGGTCAATCCGTTTTACCCTGATGGTTACTTTGTCTCCCAGCTTATATTGAAATCCATAACGTTGCCCGATCACCTGAAAATTTTCTTCATCCAGGTAATAAAAGTCATCCTCAAGATCACGAAGCCGGACCATCCCTTCACATTTGGTTCCGATGATCTCTACAAACAATCCCCATTTGCTCACCCCGGAGATCAATCCATTAAACTCCTGTCCCACTTTATCCAGCATGAATTCTGTCTGTTTATATTTCACCGACATTCGTTCCGCATCGATCGCTTTCCGCTCCATTTCGGAAGAGTGGTCACACAGCGGCTCATAATCAGCCTCTTTAACCGAGGGAGCTCCATGCAGGTATTCCTGAAAGATCCTATGGACCATCAGGTCGGGATAGCGACGGATGGGCGATGTAAAGTGGGTATAAAAAGGAAATGCCAATCCGTAATGGCCAATATTCTGTGTTGAATAGTAGGCTTTGGACATGGTACGGATTGCGATGGTTTCGATCATGGTTTCGGTTCCGGTTCCTTTGATATCGCGGAAGAGGTTATTGAACGATTGGGCCAGTGATTTGTTGGAAGTGAGGACCATCTTGTATCCCAGTTTTTTGATGAACTCAATGAATGCCTGGAGCTTTTCCGGGCTGGGAGTATCATGTACCCTGTAAACAAAGGTCTTTGGAGGTTTTTCTCCCCGTCTCTTACCGATCCGTTCGGCAACCCGTCTGTTCGCCAGCAACATGAAATCCTCGATCAGTTTGTTGGCATCTTTCATTTCACGCAGGTAGATTTCCAGCGGTTTTCCCTGTTCGTCAAGTTTGAACCGCACCTCCTGGGTTTCAAAATTGATGGAGCCTTTTTTAAACCGTTCCGTTCTGAGTGCCGTGGCAATGGTGTTGAACACCCTGATCTCGGAGGCATACTCTCCCTGTTCCGTTTCAATGATCTCCTGAACCTCTTCGTAAGCAAACCGGCGATCGGAGTGGATAACCGATCTCCCGAACCACTCATTGTACAGTTTCCCTTTTTCATCGAGCTCAAACACCGCAGAGAAACAAAGCCGGTCCTTATGAGGCTGAAGCGAGCAAAGCTCATTGGATAACCGCTCGGGTAACATCGGGATGACCCGGTCGACAAGGTAGACGGAAGTTGCACGCTGGAAGGCTTCGTCATCTACCGCTGTACCGGGTTTTACATAGAAGGAGACATCCGCAATATGAACCCCAACCTCCCAGTTTCCGTTGGGTAATCTCTGCAGGGAAATGGCATCGTCGAAATCTTTGGCGTCTGCCGGATCAATGGTAATGGTGAAGATTTTCCTGAAATCCTTCCTGGATCTGATTTCCCGTTCCGGAATTTCCGCAGGAATTGCTGCTGCCTCTTTTTCGGCTGCCTTTGAGAACGTTACAGGGAACTCAAATTCAGCCAGGATGGATTCCATTTCTACCTGATTATCGCCCGGCTGGCCAAGCACCTGAATAACTTGTCCAAAAGGGTTTTGGGCATGCTCAGGCCATTCGGTAAGCGATACAATGACCTTTTGTCCGTTTCTGGCGCCATTCAGGTTTTCTTTCGGAATAAAGATATCGACCGGGATAGTGGAATTATCGGGAATGAAAAATGCGACATTTTTTGTGATCGCCAGGATCCCGACAAATTGTGTTTTATTCCGTTTCAGAACCTCTATAATCTCTCCTTCCAGTTTTCTGCCTTTCCGGAGGGGAAATAAAGAGACCCTTACCTCATCGCCATGCAGGGCTTTCCCGGTATTACCGGCCTGAATAAATACATCCCCTGATTTATCTTCCTGGATCACATAGGCTTTGCCCGACTGTTTCATGTCCACCTTGCCGGTGATCAAGGTTTTCAACGACTTCCGGTATTTCTGGCTTTCCGGGTTAATCCGGTATTTTCCACGGTTTGCCTCAACAAGCTCCCGGTTCCTGTATAGTTCTTCGATGAGTAGCCTCACCAGGTCTTTCCCCGCACGGTCCTCCACCCCGATACGCTTCGCGATCTGTTTGTAATTCAAGGCACTGTGCGGATTTTGAACGTACACTTGCAGAATGTCATTGGTCAGAGTAGTTTTCTCCTCTCCGCTGATTTTTTGTCTTTTCGCCATTTCTATTTCGCTTTTCGCTATTATGCTTCTCCCCACCTACCGGTTTGCCTCAAGCAACACCCTGGTATACTCCGACTTCGGATTTCTGTAAATCTCGTCGGGGTCGCCCATCTCAACAATTTTCCCGTTTTTCATCACGATCAAACGGTCGGCCATGTAGTTAACAACATTCAGATCGTGCGAGATAAAAATATAAGTAAGTCTGAATTCGTGCTTCAGATCGTTCAGCAGGTTGAGGATTTGCGCCTGGATGGAGATGTCGAGTGCTGAAACCGATTCATCGCAGATGATCAGGCGAGGGTCCACCGCCAATGCTCTTGCAATGCAGATCCGTTGCCGCTGGCCTCCTGAAAATTCATGCGGATAGCGATAATAGTGTTCGGTCTGAAGTCCGACTTTGAGCAATAGTTCATGTACCTTATTGATCCGGTTGTGCTTGTTTCCATAAAGATGATGCACTTCCATCGGTTCCCTGATGGCTTCTCCGACAGCCATCCGTGGATTCAGCGATGAATAGGGATCCTGAAACACAATCTGCAACTCTCTGTGAAGCACTTTCAAGGCATGGCGTGTCAGAGTGGTGATGTCGCGGTCCCGGTAGAGAATCCGTCCTTCCGAAGGTGGGATCAACTGAAGGATCACCCGCGAGAGGGTCGTTTTTCCGCACCCCGATTCACCCACGATGCCCAGTGTTTCTCCCGGGAAGAGGAAAAAACTGACATCATTCACCGCCCGAACAGGGTGTTCTTTTCTTTCCAGCCAGCCTTTCTTGGATGAAAACTGCTTTCCAACATGCTTTACTTTCAGGATCGGTTCAGCATTGTAGAGTTTCTGATGCTCCAAAAAGCGTTGTTCGGGAGATACAATCTCCCGCCAGATCCCGGAGGCCGGAGGCCGGATCGTGGATCCCTGCCAACTGCCACCTGCCACCTGCTCACTTTCTGCTGATAACTGCTTACCTTCCAGATAATCCGATACTGTTGGCAATCTTTTCAGCCGCAACCCCAGTGGGGGCCGGCAGGCGATTAGTCCCTGAGTATAGGGTTGTTCCGGAGATCCGAACACCCGGTTGACCGTTCCTTCCTCAATGATTCGCCCCTGGTACATCACCAGGATGCGGTCGGCAAACCGGGAGATAAGTCCCAGGTCATGCGTGATAAAAATGATACTCATCTCCCGCTGTTGCTGGAGTCGTTTCAGCAGCTCGAGGATGGTTTTCTGAACCGAGACATCCAGGGCCGTTGTGGGTTCGTCAGCGATCAATAACGAGGGATTGCAGGAAATTGCCATGGCTATCATCACTCGTTGTTTCTGGCCTCCTGAAAGTTCATGGGGATAGGAGCGGAATATCCGCGGAGGATCAGGCAGGCTGACCTCACTGAACAGCTCAAGCGATCGTTGCCTGGCTTCTTTTTTTGACATTCCGAGATGATGTCTCAACGTCTCCGACACCTGGTCTCCACAGGGAAATACCGGATTTAATGAGGTCATCGGCTCCTGGAATATCATCGAGACTTTGCGGCCACGAATCTGCTGAAGTTCCCGTTCAGACAGGTGATCCAGTCTGATCCAACCTCCGGATGAGTCTTTTAACCTGATCGCTTCAACCTCGACTTTTCCGGGTGGGTTGGGGATCAATCCCAAAACCGACAAGGCAGTAACTGATTTTCCCGAACCTGATTCCCCGACGATCCCCAGAATCTCTTTCTTTCCTACCCTGAATGAGACAGAATCTACAGCAATGGTTTCGCGGCCATTGTGATGAAATGTGACAGACAGGTGTCTTATCTCAAGTAAGCTGTTTTCCTGCATATCAGGTAGAATGAATAGGTAAATCTACAGATTTTTTTCAATTATGTTGGATGGAGCAGTTAACCTTTCTGCCTTTTTTCGGATTAATGAAAAATCTAAGCGTTATGTGGGTGAATGATTTTTTCTCGCTGGTCTATCCGAAGATATGCATCTGTTGCGGGAATAGTTTGTGGAAGGATGAAAAGGTGGTATGTACCCTGTGTGAGTACCATCTGCCAAAAACATGGTACCACCTGGAACCTGACAATCCGGTCAGTCGTATTTTTTGGGGCCGGGTCCCGGTGGAAAGTGCAGCCTCTTTTCTCCATTTCAATAAAGGGAACAGGGTCCAGCACCTGATTCACCAATTGAAGTACAACGAGCGGACAGACATTGGGTGGTGGTTCGGTTCACACTATGGAAAGTATCTGAAGAATGCTCCCTTGTTCCGTTCTGCCCAGGTGATCATCCCGGTACCATTGCACCGGAAACGATATCATTCCCGAGGATTCAACCAGAGTGAGCAGTTCGGGATCGGGCTGGCCTCCAGCATGAAGATCCCGGTGGAGGGGAAAACGCTTTTCCGTACAGGTTTCACAGAAACGCAAACACGTAAATCGAGGTACAAACGTTGGGAGAATGTATCCGGCATTTTTGAAGTCCGCAATGGCGTGAAGCTCTCCGGCAAACACCTGCTTCTGGTCGATGACGTGATCACAACCGGAGCTACCCTTGAGGCGTGTGTCCACGCACTGAATTCGATTCCCGGTGTAAGAATCAGTATTGCTACCATCGCTTCTACCCGTAGTTAGAGATTGCCTGCGACCACCAGGGGCTTCCTGAATTTCTTTACGACACCGTTTGGGTCAATCAGTTCAATCTGTACGAGGTAGATCCCCATGGATGCCTTTACCTTGTCATCCCGGATGCCGTCCCAGCTAAATTCGTTGTCTGTTCCAAGTAACGTATTGGATTTAAGTCTCTTAATAATTCGGCCGGTAGCATCACAGATGACAATGGAGGCCTGAAAGCCGGTTTCTGCCAGGGTGAGATGGATTGAGACCACATCATCATGGCCGTCATTGTCGGGCGAAAACAGGGAGGGAATCAGAAGGATTCCATCTTCTGTTACATCAGGATCCAGCCATTGGGAATTCTCAAAGGCAGGGGTGGCATATCCCCTGTTTTCGCCTGCCGAATGCCAGTTAGACGGATCGGCAGCTGGCCTGTCAGGACTGATCCGCTCCAGGGATACTCCTTCAACCGAGGAAAGCAAGGAATAGTGCATCCCTGTATGGTATTCCATCCCATCGATCAACTCTTCATCCCAGGAGCGGATCAGTTGGATGGCTCCGCTGCCATCCTTCATCTGGGGGAATGTAGAGATCTCCAGAACGTGATGAGGGTTGGGTGTGAAATAATCCTCTTTCACGCTTTCTTCATTTCTGCAAAGCGCAACAAAATCAAAAGGAAACATCAGATAGGGCTCCCCGAGGATCGGAATGGCTCCTTCCGTCCCGGTATACACTCCTGTATCCGAAACAAGAAGCGCCAGCTCCCTGATGTCCACTACCTTATCTGACCGGTTATAGAGTTCAACAAACCGGGAAGATCCAGAATAGGGATTATGCAACACTTCATTGATGATGATATCCTCTCTCTCAATTTGCTCAGGAAGAGCTGCTTCGGTGATCACAGGTGTTTTCATTGGGTTTCCGGCACAATCGGTGATGACCGGTGACCCGTTCAGGGTAAAGACGGAGCCGTCGGTGAAAGATTCGGCAAAGTCAAGCCTGAGTGAACGGTATCCGGGGGATACAAAAAAGAGGAAC
>JAFGNY010000131.1 GCA_016926765.1 Bacteroidales bacterium
ACGATTCCCTGAAACATGTTTCTGGCAGTAGATATCAATGGCTCCGTTGAAAGTATTACATCCTGATGTCTGATCAGCACGTAACCCCGGATGGCAGGAGATTTGTTTTCAAGCTTTATGGTTATACGATCGTTGATCAGCGCTTCTGTATTCCCGGAAAAATGATTGCACCGGACAGGGAAAAAATTTTTTTCTCCTATAAAATTCGCAACAAATTCATTCGAAGGATGCTGAAAAACCTCTTCCGGCGAACCTGTCTGGATAACCTGCCCCTGATTGACCACAGCGATTTGATTGGCAAGGGAAATGGCTTCTTCGTAATCGTGTGTAACATGGACAATGGTTTGCCCTTCGCGGTGGATCGTGCGTAACAAATTGCGGATATGGTCACGAAGTCGTTTATCCAGGGAGGAAAGAGGTTCATCCAGAAGAAGGATCTTTGGACTCAGGATCAGGGTCCGCCCAAGTGCGAGACGTTGAAGCTCCCCACCCGACAGGCTGACCGGAGATCGTTTTAACAGATCCTGTAAATTCATTTTACGGGCTATCTCAGAGATGACTCCCAGTTTGTGATGCCTCGATAAATGTTTGTTTTGGAGAGGATAAGCGAGATTTTCATAAACGGTCATGTGTGGAAAAATGGCATAGTCCTGGAAGACGAACCCGATATTTCGTTCCTGGATCCGTTTCCGGGTAATCTCCTCCCCATCCAGATAAAGATGTCCGGAATCTGGTATTCTCAATCCTGCAATGGTTTCCAGGATGAGCGATTTTCCAGCGCCCGACTCGCCAAGCAGGATGAAATAGTCTCCCTGGTTTACTTCGAAAGAGATATGATTCAGAAAAAAATCCCCGAACCTGCAGGTGATGTCAAGAAGTTTCAGCATTTTTTTTAGCCAGGGTTCTGAGAATGATAAAAACAGTCAGAGATACCAGGATGAACAGCACAGAAACAGGTCGGGCATAGTTTAGCCCGAAAGATCCGAACCGTTCGTATATCAGTACCGGTGCAATCATCGGATGGTAAGCCACCACGATTACAGCTCCGAATTCACTCATACCACGGGCGAACATCAGGATCAGCCCCGAAACAATGTTTCTCCATGCCAGAGGAAGAGAAATGGTGAAAAATACCCTGACTGGCGACGCACCCAATGTGAGAGCTGCTTTTTCCAGACGGACCGGAACTGCAGAAAAACCATCCCTGGCGGCATTGACCAGAAAGGGAATACTTACAAAGGCCATCGCTAAGGCAATCCCGGCAGGATGACCAACAAAGTCAAGGCCAATGGCTGAGCCCATTTTTCCGACCGGTGAATTTCTCGATACAAAACCAAGGATCGCAATACCTGCTGCAGAATGAGGAATCACAACAGGAAGGTCAATGATACCGGTAACCAGCCTCTTCAACGGAAACTCCTTTCTGGCTAAGAGGTAAGAAAACGGGATGGCCCCAATCGCAAAGATCAGGGTTGCAGCCATAGAAACCCATATGGTCAGCCATATGCTTCGCTGAACCTCTTTTTCTCGGGCAGTTTCAAACAATTCACCGGTACCTGTTGCAAAAAACATTCCTAACAATGGCGCCAGGATGAAGAGTAATACCAGCGCGCTTAGAAAGATCAGTACCAGAGAGAAAAAAGAGAATCTATTCATGGATAGGGAAACTTGTTCATAAAGATGCTGGCGTTTGGATCAGGATTTAGCTGGGTTATCTGACCTGGATTTCCGAAATGGCTTTCACCGCCCGGTCGGAGAAAAAGTCGCCGGCAGCAAAAATCCTGAAAAGACCCCCCTCTTCATCCCTCTTTCCGGTGATCAGTAACACTTCTGCCTGGTCATTCCGGTTCATGATTTCGCTCAGAGAAAATACTGACCGGTATCCATCTGCTCCGATAACCAATACCAGTGATTGCTGAAGAGATTTCCTGGAAAGAGGTACATGAGATATTAAGAGCTCTTTCAGGTAAACTCCGGTAAAGGGTTCTGTAGAATGGATGCCACGCCCTTTTCCGTAAAAAATAGTATGGAAGGTCTCTTCCTGAAATACTTCCGGTTGGGATTCGAGAGTAAGAAAGGTTTCATTGCCGGTTGAAAAAGTGATCCCCGGCGAATAAAATGGGGAGATATCCCTGTTTACCGGAATTTTTTCATCCCACGATTTGATGGTGATCTTAACCGGATTAGAGATGTTCCGATCGGTGATCAGATCGGAGGCAACGACCAGTTTCCGTTCGGTTGGAAGAGGCCATAACTCGTTTGTTTTACTTGGTACGATCCGGGCGACATCGGTTGCGATCAATATCCTGTTCAAAACAGTTGGGTAGAAAATCTCTCCCCAACTGAGCAGTACGGTATCACCCCGGTCATTGGTGATCTCTGCATACAGGTCGATGACAGGTGGAAATTCCTCCTTGTTTTTTTTGTTGGGATAGCGTTCTGTCAGGATATCGAAAAGGGAGTACCCATCGTAACGGTATGCTCCGACAAACGAATTGGTGCCATCTTCGTTCAATAGGGTTTCCTTGACGATAACCGATCGTTTTGGCAGGGCGGTGAAGTCGGTTTTTCCGGAATTTTCGAGCTCACCCGTAAGTTCAATCTCTCCTCCTGTCAGGGAATGGGTTTCTATGTTATCATAAAAATTGTTGTTCCGGTCGGTCGTATCCGGGTTATCGCTGTTGGCGATCAGGGATTGGCTTGCCATGTGTACACGTTTGTTATCCTCACAGGATATTACAAGAACAGCAACGGCAAAGATGAATAAAATTTGTTTATACATGGTATGTTTGAATTGATTTGTTAAAACTTTACTGTGATTTCTCCGGTGATGATCCGGCCGGGACTTAATTGAATTTTTTCGCTGATATATTGAACATTAAACAGATTATCTACATTGAGTGCCAGGGTTAGATGATGAAAGAAGGTATGCCAGAGTTTAAAACTGAATGTATGATAAGCAGGAAACATGGAATATCCCAGATCGATATCGGGTTCATTCTGATCATTGATCCATCGTGATCCTACATATTTCCACATAACTTTTGTATGGATTATCCGGTTCTTCCAGGTCAGGATAACAGAGGCTTTATGCCTGGGAACGTCGGTAAGATATTTCCCTGTCAGATCTACCCCTCCTGTCGAATCAGGCTGTTGAAAACGGGTTATTTTTGACTGGACGAAAGAGTAGTTTGCGGTCATCATGATCTGAGATACCGGTGTCCAGGAAATGTCGAAATCCAAACCAACGATATCTACCTGGCTGATATTACGTTTCTGGTATACCGGGTCGAGCCTGTATCCCAGATTCACTGAATCGCCGGTAGCCAGGTAATAGAGAAAGTCATATCCAATGGAGTAATATATAGAAGGAGAAAGAATGAAATGACGTAGGATTGTTACGTCAAAACCGGTTTCTATGTTGTAGAGGTTTTCCGGATTAAGGGCTGGGTTCGCAATCTTGAATCCACCTCTTTTTTTTCCGGTCCGGCAAAGATCATCCAGATTGGGAGCCCTGAATCCTTTGGCAACAGAGAGGTAAATACGATCGCTGCTATTGAACTGGTATTGAACCGAACATTTCGGATCGATGTTGAACCATGTGTGAACAGGTATGAGAGTGTCCTGGTAATCCTGAAGGTATTGAATTGAATAGGAGGGATACTCTGCCAGAAACATTCCCTGGCTGAACACGGCATAATTTAACCGGATTCCGACATTTATCCTGACCTTGTTTTTGGCAAGGGTAAGTTCATCCTGAAGGAACATGGCATAGGTTTGCATCTTACCTGAGTTCGTAATCAAGTCGGTGGAAGTATAGTAAATATCCTGTCCCTCCACATCTCCCAGATGATAATCTATTCCGGCAGAAAGCGAGTGATGATTTCCGGAAGCAAAAGTCAGATCGCCTTTTATTCCCCTGTCGGTTCGAATTGATTTAACCTTGTATAAGTTGTATTCACCTTCACTCATATATTCGTTGAGACGACTATATCCTTCTGTAAACCAGTACCCGGCGATTTCCCAATTCCAATACTTCCGGTTACCCTGGTATCTGGCCGTGATTTGCCAGGTATCATGTTTCTCATGTGCACCATCTATCTCATAGATCTGAACCCCTCTTCCCCGTTTATCGTTGAAAAAGGATGACGAGACTTCTATTGCGTGCTGCTTGTTGAACCGGTAACCGGCAACCAGTCCGATTTTAGCTTCCCGGAGTTTGGTGTCGACATAAAATGTGTCGCCTGGTTCGAGGTATTCGGGAATTTCCCCGTTATATCCATCACTTATCCGGTAGAATCCGTTGAGATTATATAGAAAGCCTTTTTCCGGATTGTTTACCGGGATCAGGCCTCCCATCGAATAACGGAACCCAAAGGTGTGAAATGTGCCATATTCAACAGTTGCGATTCCACCGATCTTTTCTTCAGGCTGGCGACTTTTTATATCAATGACACCACCCATTGCATGGCTGCCATACCGGGCAGGCCCCGGGCCTTTCGTGATCTCTATCTCTGATACATTCTCCCGGTTAATCAGATGCCAGTTCACAGTGCCTTCGTCTGATTTATTGATCGGAAATCCATCCATCAAAACGAGGGTTCGCCCCTGGTCTGTTCCACTCATTCCCCGCATAGCCACTACGGTTGAGTTATCAAACAGCCCCAGGGAAGAGGAGGTGTTTACTCCCGACACATAATCAAGGATATCAGTGATCCCGGCTCCGGGACTATCCATGATGGATTCCTGATCCACCCGTTCCATCCGCATCGGAGTCGTCAGAATCATCCTGTCATTCCTGCTCCCTTTGATTTCCACCTCTTTGACCGTCATCACCGACAGGTTCAGTGCAAAAGAAATTCTCAGATGCTGGGTTTCCTGAATGCTGATCTCTTTAATTGATGACTGATATCCGAGAAAGGAAGCAGAAATCAGATAGAAACCCGCCGAATCAATGGGAAGCTTGTATTCACCCCGATCATTGGTCCACGTGCCCAGTGAGGTTCCTATAAGAAGAACATGTGCCCCACAAAGCGGTTTCTGAGTGAAAGAATCCCGTACAGTTCCGGTGATCAATCCCGATGCGAATAACCAGACCGGGTTGCATAGGAGAAAGATACCCAGGAATGCTCTCAACGGACTGTAAACCTGGTTGAATAACGGTTATCAGATCCACTCAACGTGACATTCAGAAGGTATGTTCCGGAAGAAAGATCCAGTCCGATCTCATTCGACAGGGAAGGAGTATGATCAAGGTATAAAACTTTTCCAGTCATATCTGTGATGGATAAATGGTTCCACGGAACTGTGGATGTCACCCGGAATGAACCGTTGTTTGGATTTGGGAACAGATGAATTACATTTGAATAGATGATTTCCTCCACACCGAGTGTGTTTCTGCCTGTGATTAAGATATCGTCGATCATACTGATGGCTTCTGAAGCGATCGGTTTCTCAGTATT
This sequence comes from Bacteroidales bacterium, assembly GCA_016926765.1. Lineage (GTDB taxonomy): Bacteria > Bacteroidota > Bacteroidia > Bacteroidales > FEN-979 > QYOJ01. Next base: position 5,463 of record JAFGNY010000131.1, read on the forward strand.
GTCATCTTCTCCCGCTACAATCCAACGAACATAGATTGAGGAGGTTCCCTGGTTGGAGATGGGAATATCCAGGTTATCGACAACTCCGGTGATCCAATCGTCAGAAACAATTACTGCCCCACCGGGAATATCTTCGTAAGCGATTTCGCTTAATCGCCACTGGAGATTAAAATTAAGCGGCCCCTGAGGGTCCAGGGTACTTCGTTGTTTGGAAGAGACTTTGAAATCAGTATAACCCGGAGCTTTGAATTTAACCGACCAATACTTGGAGTTTTCTCCATTTTCCCAGCCATCCGTGGCCGCAGCAAAGGAAGAAGCACCCTCTGTAAAGTAAATGGTGTTAACGGTTGTATCATCTCCGGAAAGAAGATCCCATTGGAAACGGAGATCATAACCTTGGTTTGTTGTGGTTCCAAGGTTTGCATTCAGACTGTCAGGCCCTGAGGTTGATGGAAATGTCCATCCTGTCAGGGTGTCGTTTTGCGCGAAGAGAAAAGCGCTACTTATAATGAAGGCAAGCAATAGTAAAATTTTTCTCATAGCATCTGATTTTAATGGTTAAACATGTTTTTATTGTTGAATTTTTAAAGCAAACGTGATTATTCCGGCAGGATCGTGATCAGCAGACAGGACCTGAATCAACCCCTTTTTTCCCCGGGATGTCAGAAATGGGATTACGTTACCCGGATCCGACCATTTGAATTTCCGTTTCCCCCATACATCATCATAGGATAAAATCAGCAGACTGTCGTTATGACAGGCATTAAAAACTGAAACAGGAATAGGATCTGCATCCACACTGATATCGTATTTAGTGAAAGGTTTTGAAGTCCACCCCGAAATAAATGGATAATAAGCACCGATTCCACCACCCTCTTCCCCAGGTGATGAGAATGTAGGAGAAGGCAGATTGTCATCGCTGTAATAATAAACAGCCAGGTCGATCTGGTTCGGGAAAAGCCCGGCTGAATCATCAGTAAAGACCTCTCCTGTCATCGGATCCAGGAAATGACCAACCAGATTATTGTTTTGATATCCCAAAGTAATCAACGGGTATTCGAAAATTCCACCCCAGGTAGAATTCGGATCTTTAAAAAGCGTTAGTGAAGTAGTAGCAAACTGTCTGTTTTTATCCATTACCTGAAAGGTCCAGGCAGCAGTATCTTCCTCCCCCTGGTAAAAGACTTCATGGACCTGAAAACCGGTTGAATTCAGGCCGGAATCAAGGACGACTTTCACCGTTCCGTCGGACATGATTTTCTTGATCACAAAATTGGTAATGTTGGCATCTCTTCCGGTGGCATGAACCCCGAAACGAAGCATCCCGCCAATCGCTATCACGGAATAATCGGGAGTATATTCCTGACCTTGTATTAATTCAATTGTGGGTGGAAGATAGTCTTTCTCTTTTTCACAGGAGATAACAAGAATGAACAGAAGAATTGATAACATTTGATTGACATTCGTGCGAGTTATTATTTTCATACTTCTTAGATGATAGGTTGTTAGTTACCCGATTCAGGTAAACAAAATTTTGTCAGCGGTTCCGGAATGTTCG
>JAFGNY010000132.1 GCA_016926765.1 Bacteroidales bacterium
CTGATCCGCTTTACATCTTTGCATGCAGCAAAGACGGGTTGGGAATTGTAACCAGTTCTACCGGCCCGGGGGGACCTTTTACCCTACAGGATAACCTTGGCTTTTCTGCGGTGAGGGTAAGGAGCATTGAACGAAATGGCAGCAAATCCATCTTCTATGTTGCGACCGGTTCCGGTCTGGCTTACACAACAGTCTTCAATGATCCTTTCATTCCCAATTATGACAAATGGCATCCGCCATATGGCGAGTTCCCGGTGTCGAATGCCGGAACCGGATTCGGGACATCGGCTGTGGCGATTGACCCGGCCGACGATCAGCATGTGATTACAGGCTTTGGTGAAGGATTGTCCTATACGATGACCGGGCCGACAGGCTTCACAGATGTCTACCCAACCGGATGGCATACCTCGCCTTCCCTTTTTGTCAAGGATATCCGGCTTGCCAATTCATTGGTTGTGATCGCGGTTGTTGGCGGTGAGAACAGTGAGGCGAAAGATTTGGGCGATATCTGGCGGTCGGACGATGGCGGGATCAGTTGGACAAAAGTAACCCCAACCGGATTTAATAACGGAAATACAATTGCCATGGGCGTTTTGGGAACCGATACCGTACTTTACGTCGGAACCGGTTTAGCTGTTACTTCCATCGAAAACGAGGGAATTCTGTGGAAATCGACGGATATCGGATTAACCTGGACGATGGTCAACTACGGACCAACAGGCTATAATCCCGACGGATCAACGATCAATCATGTGCCTATCTATGACATTGCTGTTGATCCAAGGGGGAAGGACACGCTATATGTTGCAGGAGGGTGCAACCTGAATTATGCATTGGATAAATCCATCAACGGGGGCGTGTCGTATACCCCCATTACCTGTGCCATTGGAGAGGGATCCTTTTCAGCAGTCGTGGTGCACCAGATCTATCCTGATACACTGTTCATGGCTATCCGGAGGGATATCATGGCGTATCATGCTACCACCAACACCTGCTGTTATATTTATCGCGGATTCCCGGGTGAAAATATTCCCGACCTGGAATTCGGTTCTCTTTTTGCAGGTACATCGACGGGTTTCTATCAGATTACCAGCTATATGGATCCACCTTCACCCGTGAATGAATTTCCATTGGCAGATCAAAAAGGGTTGATCCTCTTTCCCAACCCAACAACCAATCAGGTGCATATCGGGTTTAAAACCGAGAAAGAGACCATCGTCAGAGTCGAGATCTTTTCTTCCTTGGGCCAACAGGTGATTACAAAGGCCGAGAAAGTATATCCGACGGAAGAACAAACCATTACAATCGATTGCTCAGGGCTTCCACCAGGGGTGTATTTCGTGAAATTCGTGGATTCGGACCGGGTTCTGTTCAGCACACTGATCAAGCTTTAGGATATAGCAATTTGGAACAAACCACTGTGTTGTCCTCCCTTTGTCCGCTTGTCCGCTTGTCCGCCTATCTGGGTATCTTGATCTTCTGTCCCGGCCTCAGCCGGTTGGCATTTTTAATGTTATTCAGTGTTTTGATCTCACTGACAGTACAGTTATTTTTCTGAGCGAGATCCCAAAGGTTATCACCTGATTTTATTGTGTAGAAAGTATATTTTGACCCGCCGGATGAAGAGGATGAGCTCTTGGAAGAGGATGAACCAGATGATCCATTGCCTGATACTTTCAGTTTCTGGCCTGCATAGATCGTAGATTTTGAAAGGTTATTCCAGCTCATAAGCTGACTGACAGAACAGCCATATTTCCCCGCGATCAATCCCAGGCTTTCACCTTTTTTTACAGTATGATAGGAGGGGGAAGGAGTGGGCTCAGGTGTATTGCTTGCATAGGGTTGGCTGGAAGCCGGCATTGGCCCCGATCCATTGTAAACGATCAGCTTCTGTCGAGGGTGAATGGTGTTGGAGCGGAGGTTATTCATGTTTTTGAGCTGCGAAACCGACATACTGTATCTTTTCGCAATGGATCCCAGGTTGTCCCCGCTTTTTACGATATAATACTGGGTGGATCGCTTACTCTCTTCAACAATTTTCTCAAGGGAGTCGCGCTCTTGGGTCAGTTTGGTTTTATAGGCGTAAATATTCGCTTCGTTAGTGATGAAGTTTCCAACATCTTTTTTTCGTAACCGGAGGAAATAGGGATTGTCGGCTGAAGCAGGAATAATCCCCTGTTTATAGGCCGGATTCAGAAAAGCGATTTCATCTTTGGGAATGGAGAGGATTTCTGAAATCTGATCCAGCGTTAAAATATCATGAATGGTGACGGTATCGATCTCATAGTGTAGGATTGAGGGCTGGACGGCTCCTATCTTGTAGGCATCGGCATACATCATCACATAGCTTGCTGCGATAAAAGCCGGAACGTATGACCGAGTCTCACGGGGAAGGTAAGGATAGATCACCCAAAAATTTTTATGACCACCTGACCGTCTGATCGCTTTGTTCACATTGCCGGCCCCGGAGTTGTAGGCAGCGAGGGCGAGTGACCAGTTGCCGTAAATATCGTAAAGGTCCTGCAGGTGTTCACAGGCTGCTATGGTGGATTTATACGGATCAAACCGGTCATCCACCAGCGAAGTGACTTTCAGCCCATAAACTTTTCCGGTCCCGTACATGAACTGCCATAAGCCTTTGGCTCCGGCTCGTGAATTGGCTGTGGGATTAAGGGCGGATTCAATAACGGCAAGGTACTTTAATTCCAGAGGCATATTCCGCAGATCAAGCTGCTCTTCAAACAAGGGAAAGTAGAGTTCGGCCAGACCAAGAATCCTGGATGTCAACGCTCTTTTTTTATAAGCATACAATTCAATGAATTGTTTAACCTGGTTGTTATAGATATATTCAAAAGGCGTTTGATCATTCATTGCTAAAATACGTTCACTGACGACCGAATCAGGAAAGTAAGGGATATTGGAAGAGGAATAGGCACCGATGGATTGGCCTTTTCCGACGCCATTGTTCTCAAATATGGTAAGAAGCGAAAGAGAGTCAAGAATAGCGGCAACAGGGTCATCTTCTATTAGAATAAAGGAAGAAGTTGTATCAACTCCTGCAGTATCCTGAGATTTAATGAGGGTGGGGAGTAGAGGAATCAGTAGAAACAAGCATATCAGCTTTTTCATCAGAAAGGGGATTTTGGAATACATACTACATCAGGCTGTTACAAAAATAGGTCAATCTGCTTTCAGGAAGTGACCATCCGGCACTTTTGATTAACAATGGATTGTTAATTAATTTGACCTCAAGTTTGAACGTTTGGTGACTGCAAAAAGTACTGCGGAAGGACTATTTTATCAGAAATATTCAACATGGATTGTTACTTCCATCAATTGAAAATGATGTTTGATTTTCTGTTCAATGAGATCACAGAGGTCATGCGCTTCTTTTACAGTCATCTGGCTCGGGAGGTTAAGATGGAAATCCACGTAGCTGTAATTTCCGGCCTTTCTGGTTCTCAGATTATGATAGCTGAACTGATCATCACAAAAGCCTGAAATGATCTGATGGATTGCCTGCACCTCCTCTTCCGGCAGCGTGGTGTCGAGTAACGGACCATATGCTTTACGAAAAAGCTGGAATGCCTCTATCAGAATCAGGAGAGCAACAAGAATAGCTACAACGGAATCCAGAAAATGATATCCTGTGATCAGGATCAGTAAAAGGCCGACCGCCACACCTGCCGATGTGTAGACATCCGTTTTCAGGTGAAGTGCATCCGCTTCGAGAGCGATTGAATCTGCTTCTCGGGCAACTTTATACAGTTTCCTCGACACAAGGATATTGACCAGGGCTGAAACAGCCATCACTCCAACCCCGATCCAGAGTGATCCGATCGGCTCTGGATGGATCAGTTTTTTCACAGCTTCGTAAATAATCCATCCAGCAGCGATGAAAATCAAAAAAGCCTCTGCGACACCGGAAATATTTTCGAACTTTCCATGTCCATAAGGATGCTTTGAATCGGCAGGTTTGTCCGAAATCCTCAGAGAGAAAAAAGCGATGAAGGAAGCCAGGAGATCCATGAAAGAATGAATCGCTTCGGAAACGATACTCACCGAACCACTGATAATCCCCACCACAATTTTCAACGCGATCAGCAGAAAGTTTGAAAGGATGGAGAGGCTGGCAGCAGCAATCTTCTTGTTCATCGTTCTGTCTTTGCAACAAAAGTAAGGGCTTTTTCCCGTTTTTCCCTCATCCCTGAATATGTGGTGGCCATTTCCCTGAAACAATTATCTTTGCGGGTAGTTTCACTAAAATCCCTCAACCATTATGACTGACCGATATCTGATCAGACTGGGAGTTTCCATTCAAACTATTGTGGCTTCTGCACTATTCCTATTTCTCCCGGCTCTTTCTTTTTCACAGGACACTTTTGATACACCTACGAAATTAACGCATTGGTTAACTCCGGAAGAGTTAACTCGTCTCAATGAAATCGGAAGATCGTTTGTTGAAACAGATCCACCGGCTTCTCCTGTAAGAAATGTAGCTGAGTTTGACCACATGCAGGGCGTCCTGGTCCGCTATCCATTCGGAGTGCCGATGACGTTGATCAAAGAGATGGCAGAAGGGGAGATAACAGTTACGACCATCGTAAACAGTAATTCCCAGAAAACCACCGTGATCAATCAGTACCTTGCCAATAACGTGGATACCAGTCACTGCAACTTTTTAATCGCCCCCACCGATTCCTACTGGACCAGAGATTATGGTCCCTGGTTTGTGTCGGACAGTTCCAACCAGATCGGAATTGTTGACTTCCCATACAATCGTCCGCGTCCTCAGGATGACGAGATCCCGAAAGAGGTTGCAATGATGCTTGGCATTCCATGGTTTGGGATGAATCTGATTCATACCGGGGGGAATTACATGACCGACGGATACAACAACTCGGCCTCTACCGAGCTGGTTTGGGAAGAAAACCTGGCACTGACTCACGCACAGATAGCCTCAAAAGTGAACGCCTATCTGGGTATAACGAATTACCATGTAAGGCCTGATCCAAATGGCACCTATATCGATCATATCGATTGCTGGGGTAAATTTCTTGCCCCGGATAAAATTCTGATCCGGTCCGTACCATCCTCCCATCCGCAATACAATCTTATTGAACAGGCTGCTGCATACTGGACCACCGTGCCATGTGCCTATGGATATAACTATAACGTATATAGAGCCTATACCCCCAATAACCAGCCTTATACCAACTCATTGATCCTGAACAGAAAAGTACTGGTTCCCATCATGAACAGTAGCTGGGATGACAGTGCACTGGCTGTTTATCAGGAGGCCATGCCGGGCTACGAAGTGATCGGCATCCTTGGAACTCCCTCTGCCCCATGGGAAGCAACGGACGCGTTGCATTGCCGGACCAAAGGAATTGCGGACCTGGGCATGTTGTTCATCCATCATTACCCTTTGTATGGAGAACAACCATGTGAAGAAGATTATGTCATTGATGCAGAGCTGATTGTGTGCAGCGACACCACGGTGATCAGTGACTCGGTCCTCATCCATTACAGGGTCAATCAGGGGGATTGGATGATTACCGGGATGCAGAATACTGCGGGAACCTTCTACAGCGGGATCATTCCACATCAGTCCGGGGAAAATACTGTCGAGTATTACCTGACTGCAGCAGACCATTCTGGACGCCACGCCAAGGATCCCTATATCGGAGAGCCGGACCCTTTTCAATTCAACACGGTTTATACCAACATTACGGCGATTCCGGATACCCTGAAGTTTAATACACCGGAAGATTGCAATCAGGGGAAAGTAACCATTTTGAATAATTTCACCGGTGCGGATATCTCTGTGACCTCTATCCAGAATGAAGGCTTCAATCCTGATTATTCGTGGTATATCGGAACAGTTCCGTCAACACCCTATGTCCTTAATGCGAACGATACCACACAATTACGGGTACGGATTGACTTGCCGACAGTTGACCTGGGAACCGGATATGCGCTGGATTCGCTGGAGGTCGTTACCGTTGTGGGGACAATCCGGGTCATCATTGCTGTCAATGACAGCCTCCTGACGGGACAACAGGAACTCTTCGCTGGGAATCCGGTGCATTTAGGCCAAAATTACCCCAATCCCTTTACAGGATTGACAACGATCCCCTTTGCCCTGGCCAGATCAGGGGAGGTGGTAATTGAAATTTCAGATCTTCTGGGGAATCGTCTTGTTACTTTACTGGATGGACATTTACCGACCGGAAACCACATGGTTTCATGGGATGGAAAAGACCATTCGGGAAGACAACAGCCCGGAGGTGTGTATCTGTTCACCCTGAAGACGAAGGATGGGATACAGTCGAAACGGATGGTTTTGATCAGGTAGTTCGTTTTTCAGGCCGCATCTGGGGGAAAAACAGGACATCCTGGATCGAGGGCTGGTTGGTCATGATCATCGTGAGGCGGTCAATACCAATACCCAATCCTGCTGTCGGAGGCATCCCGAATTCAAGGGCTTTGAGAAAATCTTCATCCAGGATCATTGATTCGCTGTCTCCTCGTTTTCCGAGTTCCAGCTGGGATTCAAAACGTTCCCGCTGGTCAATCGGATCGTTGAGTTCAGAAAAGGCATTGCACAACTCTTTCCCGTTACAGATCGCTTCGAACCGTTCCACAAGTCCCGGTTGTGTGCGGTGTTTCTTTGCCAGGGGAGACATCTCGATAGGATAATCGGTGATGAAAGTGGGTTGGATTAGGTTGGGCTCACACTTCTCTCCGAAGATCTCATCGATGATCTTCCCTTTTGCCATCGCGGGATCGATTGGGATATGCATCTCTTTTGCAGTGCTTCGCAACGCGGCTTCATCCATTGCAGAAATATCCATTCCTGTATAATGCAGGATGGCTTCATACATGGTGAACCGTTTCCAGGGACGCTTGAAATCGATCAGATGATCACCTACCTGAACTGCTGTTTTTCCGTGAAGGTCCAGTGCTATTCTCTCTACCATCTCTTCCACCAGGTCCATCATCCAGAGGTAATCTTTATAGGCAACATAGAGCTCCATTTGGGTAAATTCCGGATTATGAAACCGGTCCATACCTTCATTCCTGAAATCCTTTGAAAACTCGTAGACTCCCTGATAGCCTCCGACAATGAGCCTTTTCAGGTACAGTTCGTTGGCGATCCTGAGGTAAAGAGTCATGTCAAGGGAGTTGTGATGGGTTTTAAATGGCCGGGCTGCAGCGCCGCCATAAAGAGGCTGGAGAATGGGGGTTTCGACTTCCAGGTAGTTATGGGTATTGAGAAAATTCCGCATGGAGTTGATCAGCAAGGTTCGTTTGATAAAGACCTCCCTTACCTGAGGATTTACGATCAGGTCGACATACCGCTGGCGGAACCGTTGTTCGGGATCGGTAAATGCATCGAATACAGTATCTTCCGTTTCTTTAACAACAGGAAGTGGCTTCAGTGATTTGCAAAGCAGTTTCAACGATGAAACATGGATTGTGGTTTCGCCCATCTTGGTGATGAACACATATCCTGTAATCCCGATGATGTCACCGATATCGAGATGGCGTTTGAAAACTGTGTTGTAAAGTGTTTTATCCTCTCCCGGGCAGATCTCGTCCCGTTTGACATAGATCTGGATCCTTCCGGTTTCGTCCTGGATCTCGGCAAAAGAGGCGGCACCCATGATACGGCGGCTCATGATCCGGCCGGCGATGCTGACTTCCTGAAACAGCGTGTTGTCCTGAGGAAATTTCTGTTTGATTTCTTCAGCTGAGGTGTTCACTTCAAAGGTTTCGGCGGGATATGGATTGATGCCGAGGGTCACAAGCTCTTTCAACGAGTCCCTGCGGATCTGTTCCTGTTCTGACAATGAGTGTTCCATCGAAAAATATTTGAGCAAAGATAGGGAAAAGGGATGAATCGGTATCTTAGGAGAGTACCGTATGGAGAACCTCCCGGGAGCGGATCCTGTTGAATCCGGAAAGATGGAAACGATAATAGAGAAGGATCTTATCAAGCAGATCAGACCGAACCTTCGAAGGGAATGAAAGGAGGGCAACCTGATTCATTTCAGTTTGGATAAGCTGACTGAACCAACGGCTTTGGTCTTCATCCAAACATTGATCGGGAGAGGAATAGAGAGGATAAAATGACCCTTCCTGTAAATGAAAAAAGCGTCTCTCGTCACTGCGGTTTCCCTGGGGTTGAAATCCAAGAAACCTGCAGAGTTTGACGGAAAAAAGGAGATGGAATGTGGCCACCTGTTCGTCTGTTGTGTCCAGCAGGATAATGCTGTTCCACAGAAAATCAAAGAGCGAGGCATTGGCCTCTTCTTCACGGATGGTACGATAGATTAATTCAGCCAGAAACAAGGCAATGGAACTTTTTCGGATATCGGTGGTTGTGGAATGGGTTGGGACTGCCAGGGATACCTCTTTCACAGGATGAATGGAACTTTTCTCCTTATAGTAGACTACCAGGTCGAGCAGTGTCAAGGGTTGAAAAAGGGAAGGTTTGATCTTTGATTTCTGGCTCCGGATCCCTTTCAGGATGTAAGATTGCAATCCGAAGGTTTCGGTGTATGCTTTAACAATCAGGCTCGATTCAGCGTATTTTATTGAATGGAGGGCAATCCCCCGGGTTTTATGAAGCATCAGTTGATAATGATGATTTTTGTCACCACTTTCTCCTTTCCCTTTTCGTCGCTGGCAAAAACAAGGTAGACTCCCGATTTTACCCGGGCTCCGTTCAGGTTTGTTCCATCCCAAGTAGCCTGGCCTCCTTCCGCTTTGGTAGAATGGACAACTGCTCCGCTGATGTCAGTAATCCTGACCTGGGCATTCGTCACTAATCCTTTGATTCCGATAATTCCTGAATACCCATCTTTGACAGGGTTAGGAAAGGCATAGACATCTTCCATGGTCTCTGTCCCCTGGGAAGCGGTGCCACGGTAAGAGATCACTCCTTTATCCGTGCCCATGAACACATCTCCGTTCGCATTGATGGCAAGACTGGTGACCCGGTTGGAGAAGAGCGGACTATCATCTTCTGTAAAATGGTGGATTTCTGTAGTCCCATCGGCTGAAAAAAGAAAAACTCCGCTGCGGTCAGTCCCAATCCATTTACGGTTGGAACCATCGATAGCAATTGCTGTAACGTTCTCATTTTCCAGGAGATATTGGTAGTAGCCTCCATATTCAACCAGGATCTGCTGGGCATCGTAGTTCCCCCCAGTGAAAATATTTTCAGGAGAATAGAAGACGGCCACTCCTTGTTCAGTGCCGATCCATACCTCTCCATCCTGATCTACCGCGATAGCGGAGACAATGGTTCCC
>JAFGNY010000133.1 GCA_016926765.1 Bacteroidales bacterium
GCTCCTGGCCCTCCATTGGTGGCAGTCAGTGAGATAACCGGTTTCGGAATATCGGGATTCAAATATCCCTGAGCCATAAGTAAGGCTTTGTATGCATTCAGCCTGCCGGTGCCCAGCATTCCGTTATACTGGGGATTGAGCTGGCTGATGTCGTCTGTGGAATATAGCAGGATGTCTTTTACCTCTTCCGGAACCAGAATGCCTTTGGTGAGCGAAACGATGAGTGCAGCTGCGCCTGAAACGTGCGGACATGCCATGGAGGTTCCCATCAAGTATCCATAAGTATCTCCCGGCATAGTACTCAGGATGTCCTCTTCGTTGAAGGGATAATAGTTGCCTCCCGGAGCGCTGAGACTAACCCACGGGCCATAGTTAGAGTAGAAGGAGCGGATGTCGTTGTGGGAAGTGGCTGCCACCGCGATACAGGGCTCGTAACAAGCCGGATAGGAAATGGCATTCGTATCGCTGTTGCCTGCCGAACAAATTAGGATGCCTCCGTTCAAGACACCACCTCCGCCGTTGGCAATAAAATAATCGATTGCTTCAAGCAGGGCCGGAGAGGCTGTAGGAAGGTTCCAGCTGTTCTGTGATATGGAAGCGCCTTGATCTGCTGCCCAGATGAATGCATTGGGAATATTCTCTTCCACCACGGTGTTATCTGCTGAAATGATCTGGCACGACATGATGCGTACCCCATTTCCGGTTCCATCTCCTCCCGCTATCCCGCTCACGCCTATTCCATTGTTGGTGTTTGCCGATATGGTTCCGGCCACATGGGTTCCGTGCAAACAAGGTTCGATCAGGGTTGTGTCAGCATAAAAATTGTACCCGATCCCCTCCCACATGTTGGCTTGCAGATCGGGATGCTCATAAGCCACTCCCTGATCCATGATGGCTACGACTATCCCGGTATCCCCGCGTTCAATTTCCCAGGCATCAGACATATGAATATCGCATCCCGGGGTTCCTCCTGTCTGTCCTGTATTATTGAAATCCCATTGCTGCAAATAGAGGGAGTCCTGCGGGATCCAGTCAACGGTTTTTGCAGTCCCTGCCGATGCCAGGGTTGCCTTTACCAATACTTCCGCTGAGGCTATTTCCGGAAGGGCCGCATACCGGCTCATCAACTCAAGCGTATTGCTTTCCCTGCTGATATGCAGATCATACCAGAGTTCCAGACCCCAAAGCTGATGTCGCTCATGAAATCGTTGATTGCGTAAGGCAATGAAAAACACCGGTTTGGCTCCAGTAACACCTGCTTCCCTGTTCAATGCATCCAGGGCCGGAATGCCAAACCGGATACATCCATCGGAGCCGGTAGTGACATCTTCCGCCTGGAGTCCTGAGAAATCATCATCCAGCCGGATACGGATGGTCCCGGGCAGAATATCACCCGGAGAGATTTTGGTATAATCTATATAGGGGCGTGCCCCCCGTTGCAAGGTGATCTTGTCTTGCTGCCCATAAACAGCAACTGACAGGGTACTCCAGATGGCACAGAAAATGACCGGCTTGCTAAGGATACAAATTTTCATCGTGTTCGGTTTTGCTTTGATGGCAAAGTTAAAACATTCTTTCCAGGAAAATTCGAGTCGTTCCCGGAGCAGCATTCCCTCTTTTTCTATAATGTGCCATTCGGCAATCCGGTCGGTTGTCTGTTTCACGGGCAACATGTAAAGCCAGATCCAGGTAGTATTTGGCGCTGTCATATGAATTGACAATCTTCCTATTCCCTGATCACGGTACCGAAATAGGCTTTGCATTCGGTTGGCTGCCCTGGCTTATATACGAATTTGAGGTGATTGATGCCGTTGATATATTGAACCGGATACAGAATCGTTTTCGTGTTTTTTCCGCAAAATCGGATCAGCCCTTCACATTTCTTTTCCAGGGCAAGGTTATCGCTTACCAGGGTATTAAAGATATCTTTCCACCGCGGTTCCCATTGGGGTTGCCGCATGCGACGCAGGTACATCTCCATACCGGCGAATGGCAGCACAACTTCACCAATGTGAATATTTAAAACCGTATAATCGAAAAGAGGGGCATAGCGGCCGATCATGGTCTCGATGACCTGCTGTTCGCCCGGCCATCCAATTTTTGTGAGATAACCGATGAGATCTTTTTCTCTAATTCCCGTGATTATCAGCCGAATGGCCTCAGTTTTACGGGGCACCATGAAACCTGTTTGGTAGAGCCCGGCACCATCCGGCAACGCTTCAACACAATATTTGAGCGATCGTGCCAGGTGATCAGGAAAGCCGATCCCGAAAAGGATCCGGTAGATCTCTCCGAGCACCTGCAACATGTTTTGCCACTGCTTTTCCCTGGAATCGCCTTCTCCTGCAATTTTGAAGAAGATGTTCGGGATGGTCTGGCAATCGTTTTCGGTACAATCGAATTCCAGCCAAAGCAAATCGAGTTTTTTGCTGAGCAGGTCAGAACCTCCACCCCATGCTTTAAACAGTTGTGCGATGTTCAGCCAGAAGGGGGTCTCAAAAATGCCCTCCGATAATCCGGCCACGGTATTCTCACCTGCCAGCATCGAAACCCCATGGCTATCTTTCGTTACCTTCAGGAAAAAATCGCAGGAAGGAGCAGGATCTCCAAGCCTGGTCTCAAAACCAAACCCTGAGGTGGTGTCAAAAGGAAAAAAATGACATAACTTTTTAAGTGTTATAATTCCCTGCGGGGAGATAAGACTGCTGTCGAGGCGTTGTTCCACCGCTTCAAAATGGCTTAGAAAAGTCTGTTTTAGGCTCATCTTGTTTCAAGGTTTTATGAATCAACCAAGCATCTTGTCAACTAAAATCGATGGCTTGATCGATGGCTTTCAACATTCTCCGCGAAGATTTTCCGGAAGAAAGATTGGGAGGGAATTCAGACACAAATTCCGTTAATGTCATTGCTACCACACTGTGTGTCATCGCTGGGGGCAGAACCGTATCCGCCTGCCACATTACTAAGTTCGGCCTCTGTAAGCTCTTCGTCTGAAAGCTCCCGGGTGGCCATGGGAATTACAAGGTAGAAGGAGTTGGGTTTCTCCTCCAATACGTTGATGCGCAACGATGCCGGGAGTTTCACCCCCAACTCCTGCTCGATGGTTTCGTTGGGACTGGTCATTAATCTTTCCCTGAATTGTTCATCTTTTATCGCTTTTTCGATGATACGCTGTTCCAGTTGTTGTCTTCGATTCATTGTTTCCATGATGTCTTTTTTTTTTGATGATTGATTGCTAAATTATACCTGATTGATACCCCTTTTCCTGGCGAACCTAAGGTGCCCATTTAGGAGTGGGAAGCCCTTCGCTTCACCAATCATTGAGATGGTTTCGGGAATGCTCACCGTAACATGGCTCATTTAGTAGGCATAGGGCATGTCTCCATGCCGGTTCCTGACATAATGGTTTGGTTTACAATACCATCACTCGCAGGCTTCAGAAAAGCATGCATCATCCATGCTTATTAACCTATATCCTCCTGCCACATTACTAAGTTCGGCCTCGGTGAACTCTTCGCCTGTATGCTCCATGGTGGTCATCGGAATCACCAGGTAGACACTGTCGGGTTTCTCCTCTAATACGTTAATGCGCAACGATGCCGGGAGTTTTACTCTCAGCTCCTGCTCGATGGTTTCGTTGGGACTTGCCATTAATCTTTCCCTGAATTGCTCATCTTTCATCGCTTTTTCGATGATACGCTGTTCCAGTTGTTGTCTTCGAATCATTGTTTCCATGATGCATTTTTTTAATGATAGATTGTTATATTATACCTGATTGATACCCCTTTTTCTGGCGAACCCAAGGTGCCCATTTAGGAGTGGTAAGCCCTTCGCTTCACCAATCATTGAGATGGTTTCGGGAATGCTCACCGTAACATGGCTCAGTGAGGCAAACCGCATGTTTCTACGTCGGTTCCTGACCCATAACCACCTGCCACATTACTAAGTTCGGCCTCGGTGAGCTCTTCGTCTGAATGCGCGTGCGCTGTCATTGGAATCACAAGGTACACGGAGTCGGGTTTCTCCTCCAAAACGTTGATGCGCAACGATGCCGGGAGTTTTACTCTCAGCTCCTGCTCGATGGTTTCGTTGGGACTGGTCATTAATCTTTCCCTGAACTGCTCATCTTTCATCGCTTTTTCGATGATGCGCTGTTCCATTTGTTTTCTCTGATTCATCATGTTGAATTTTTAAAATTGTTTTACTTCATTAGTTTGACACTCATTTTTATTCAAATAACAACACCGCTGGGAATCTATCGGGATAGGCCATCCGCAATAGCTGGTATCCAATTCCGGAAACTCCCTGGAAAAATCCGGGGTTGAAGAAATCGTTGTCACCTGCACGAAACAGGAGGTAATGGCCGTTGCGTTTCGCCCGTTCCATCACCCCAAATACTCTTTTGTAGGCCTCCTTCAATAAGGCCTCATCGTGTAAAACCCTTGCAGCGTAAAACAAGGATTCAGCCCTTCCGAGATTTCCGCAACAGAGATGGTCGATGTCCCGCAACCCGGTTTTCAGGATGGTGCTTAGTGCAGTTGTAAGGTTGGTTCGAAATGCCGGTAAGTCGGTCAGATGCAGTGTGGCACTCCGCGAGAGTCCGATTCCGGCCGCCCCATGGCACCAGCTGATCATGAATCGTGGCCTATCCTTCTCATAATTGATGCTCGATCGCAGGTCATACCAGTTCTGATATTCTTCCGAAAATTGGCTGTTTTCATATCGGATCCCTCTGATGGCTGCATCCCGGTACCTCTCCTCCACGGTGATTTCGAAAAGTTTCATTAGAGAGTATGAGATCCCGGCTGCACCATGCGAGAAACCGGTGAGCATTTTACCGTGTGAGGTTGGCCAACCAAGGCTGCCGTCGGCTTGCTCTATCGCCTTCTCCAGCAAATGATCGCCGCAAAGGCGTGCTTTCTTAAGTGCCCCAACATCGCCACAAGCCTTGTGAAGTCCAATCATGGACAATGCGCAGCCGGCACTTCCCGACATGATATCCAAAAAGGAGTCATTGGCAATCCGCCCGTTTGTTATAAGCTTGCTGAAATCCAGTGCTTTATCGAGAAAAGATGGGTCGTTCAGGATTTTTGCGATGGTCATCAAACCATAGACCACCGAGGATAGACCAGAGGTGATACCAATAGAACTGGTGCGGCTAAATGCGGGGATCCTTTGCACCATCTCCATTTCCCAGAACAGTGAACGCACGGAGGCCTCTTTTAATTTTCCTACGTTTTGGTCACCCGTAACCTGGAAAAGCGACGAAAGGAAAAGTGCAATGCCTGTCAACCCCTCATAGAGGAAAATGGAGGTTGGCTGCATCCGGTACTTCTCTGAGTTGGAGAGGATACCAACCGCCATCCAGGCGCAACTGCCATCTTTAGAGACGATCGCTTCACGTTGCAACCCCTCCGTAAGGGCCATGGCTGAGTCAAGGAAATATTGAATCACCTGATCGTCAACCGCCACACCTCCGCCTGGCATGAAAGTCGGGTAGAGGGTCTTCCCACCCCTTTGGGGTTGCAGTTGCTGGTTGGCAATAGGATCTTCATCAAGCAGCTGCTTAAAGGAATCACTCTTCCCATGGTCGATATCCCTGAAGAAGAGGGATGCCCTGATAATTTTCAGTTGCTTCTCCATATCCGCCAGGCAGAACTCCTGCAAGTTACGTTGAACGTGATGGTAAACGGCGCCATCGAGATAATCTTTGGCAACCACTCCCTGGCTGTCGGATAGGTCGGTGCATCCGGTGGAGGCATGGAACATGGGATAGTCGAGCCCCTCCATCTGTCTCAATTCAGATCGGCATATATTCCAAAATGGCGTAGGAGGGGTCAACTGGATAAATGCCCGACCCAATAACTCCATCTCTATGGTGTGCTCCAGTCCCGATCTCAGGAATTTCGGATTCATGAGTTTCTTCCATATCATTCCATAAATCCGCGTGGCACGGAAAATAAACCGTACTTCGAGGTTTTTGAAAAGATGGATGGGAATGTCGGCGCGCTTTTGTAATAGCAATTGATATGCCGTGGTGAAGCCCTCCATGATCTCCGTCTGATGTGCGGTAGGCAGATGTTTCTCTCCATTCAGTACGGGGATATTTGTCTTTTCCTGATAGGTGATCGGAGCCTGGGTGAATCCCATCCGGTCGGTGTTGATGTTTTCCCAACGGATGTATTTGTAGGGTGATTCCTGATGTTCGTATGCGCCGATTCCGCTGATATCAAATGCATAGCCATCTTTTCCCGTGATCCATGACGGAAGGAGGCCGGTACGGAGTACCGAATAACCAAACTGGTTGATTGCCTCGAAAACAGCGGTATTGACCTCATCATCCACCATCGGTTTTCCGTTGTGTTGCAGAATCGACTCAAGATCGATGATCAACGGGTAAGCACCCGAAGCGATGAGGTTCTCGTGGTGACAGTCGTTGCCGTTCAGCAGGTAGATCAACGCCACCAAAGATCCGGTGCGCCGGTAGAAATCGGCTATGTCAGCCAGGTTTTCACAAGGCGCTGATTCGATAAATCCCACCCACCCGTAAGGGCCGCGGGTTAGTACATCGAGCGGGCGTAGCTTAGGTTTCAATCCATGATCATTGAACCAGATCAGGAAATCCGACCATACCTGCTCCACCTCCAGATTCTTTGGTTTGTAGATCAGCTTCAGTCCCGATTCAAACTGAAGCGAAACCACGCTTTTTCCCCGCTCATGCCGGTCTGATAGGCCGGTTTTAAATTCTATTAACCTGCCTGGTGCCTCTCCCGCATGGAAATGGTTGGAGAGTGCCTGGTAATCGGTATCCAGCCGGGTCAGGAATTCGATGGTGTTGTTTACCATGTTCTCGAGGATGATCGAAAGGATCCTGGCAAGCGTCGCGTATTCCTCGAAAAAATCATGGAACTTTTTCCGGATCAATACCCTTATAAATTCATGGTAGAGGGTGGCCTCTGCAGGTTGACCTATCTCTTGCGCATCGATCAACCCCCAGAGTGAAGATCGTTTTCGGCTTAGAAAAACCTGGAACTCGAGATGAAACGTCTGGGCTGTGAAATAGGAGATCAGCCTGGCAGCGTACCGGTGAAGTTCAAGGAGTGCTTCCGGCCCCAGATACCGTTCCCTCTCCACCTTTACCTTATCATTGATCAAATTCGAGGCATAAGCCACAAATGGGGTGATCAATTCGATGTAAGGGATTTTGGTGCGTTGGTCGGTACCGAACAGGTAATCAATGTCCCGATCCAGACGATCCGGATGATAATCGTCCAGAAATTCCGTGAGCCTGATGAAGAAAGAGAGCCATTCGGGTTGATACCTCGTTGGGTCAAAATTGGGTTCACCAAGTAACAGCGGAAGCATCTCCGGGGAGATGGAGTCGTTTTTCAGACGGTTATCAAACTGCGCTTCATCGCCAAGGGCCACCCTCTCTTTCCATTCAGATCGAAGTCTTTCTAAATCCTTCTCAGGGGCAGGAGTAAAAGTAATATCCTGGTAATGATCGATTCGCTCCTGTAGCCCGCTGGCCTTTGCGGCAATACGATCGAAATAACCTGGTGTTTCGAATTTGCTCATCTCGTACCTTACCTTTGATTGTCTAAATTACAAAAGAAGGTTTAAAAGTTGGAGCAATTTAAAGTATTTTTTTCAAACTTCTGAAAAGTGATTAATTTTACATTATATAACCGGTTGTTTATTGATGAAAAATGCGAACCTATGTTTGATCGTGAAATATTCAGAAAGAGGCCACTTGAAAAAATGGTTACCCCTGATGATCTGGATGAGTTGCTACAGGTAAACTCGGTGAGGACATGGCTTTTTTTTGCCATGATTTGCGTGGTGTTGGCCGGCATGTTGGTGTGGGGGTTTCTGGGCTCCATTGCCCAGGATGTGCATGGCACCGGGATCATCAGGCTGCACGAGTTGCCGAGGGAGGTGGTGACTCATACCGCCGGTCAGGTTGATTCTGTGTTTTGTAAAACCGGCGACCGCATCTCTCCCGGTCAGAGGTTGCTCACAATCAATAAACTGGATGAAAAGACATCTTTTTCGATAACTGCCCCCTTTGCTGGTGAAATAACCGGTATAAACGTGAAAGAGGGAAATTATGTTGCCACCGGATCGCCACTGCTGGAGCTGATTCGTCAATACAACGGCAAGACGCTCCAACCGGAGGTCATTTTTTTTGTCACCGGGCAGGAGGTATCCAGGCTTAAACCTGGCATGGTTGCTACGCTTCAGGTGGAGGAGGAGGGCATACCGCCTGAATTACTCCAGGCGACCATCGTTTACATAGCTGCCTTTCCAGCCTCGAAAAATGCCATTACCAAATACATCCCTGAACACAGCACGATATTATCCAAAGACCATACAGGGTTGTATGAGGTCAGGGCGGATTTTTATAGCGACGCAAAAGCATTCAGCCGACTCGATCAATCCCTTATTCAGACCATGAACGGTTCGTTTTGCAGGGTCGTGGTGACCGTGGCTAAAAAGAGCCCCATCGCCTATTTGATGCATTAGCCACTAAACCATGTTGCACGCCACATGAACCTCAATCCTGCCAATATCATTCGAAAACTTTGGTATCGTGTTGCCGGCATTCACCGTGTGATTACCCCCACCGTATTGCAGATGGAGGCGCTCGAGTGCGGCGCTGCATCGCTGGGAATCATCCTTTCCTATTTTGGCAGATTCGTTCCGCTCGAAAAACTGCGCATTGACTGTGGCGTTTCACGCAACGGGAGCACTGCGGGAAATCTGGCTAAAGCCGCGCGTAATTATGGATTGGAGGTAAAGGCTTATAAGAAGGAACCGGAACAGTTACGAGAACTTCCCTTCCCGATGATTGTCTTCTGGAACTTCTACCACTTCCTGGTTGTTGAGGGGTTCGGGAAAAATAAAGTCTTTTTGAACGATCCGGCATCCGGCCCGCGTGTGGTGGATGAAAAAACCTTCGACGATTCCTTTACCGGCGTGGTGCTGACCTTCAAGCCCGGGCCAAATTTCCTACCCGGTGGAGAGAAACCAAAATTCCTGCCCATCCTGATCAAATGGTTGAAGGGCTATGGAAAAAGTCTTCTTTTTCTCTTCCTCGTGGGCCTCGCCCTCATTATCCCCGGCCTGGCCATCCCCGTATTTTCGAAAATTTTTGTCGACCAGATACTCATCCGTCACTCCGAATCCTGGATCGTTCCCTTGCTGACGGGCATCGCGTTGACCACCGTTCTTCATGCCTTGCTGGCCTGGATTCAGCAGCGCAGCCTGATCCGTCTCGAAATGAGCCTGGCGCTGAAAAACTCGGCGAAATTTCTTTGGCATGCGCTTCACCTTCCCATGTCGTTTCACACCCAGCGGCCGTCGGGCGAGATCACCATGCGCGTCAACATCAATGACCAGGTGGCTACCCTGCTTTCGGGACAACTGGGCAACACCCTCCTGAACCTTTTCATCATTGTGTTTTATGCTGCCCTGATGTTTTTTTACAGCGTTCCCCTCGCATTGGTTGCCATCTCCGTCTCCCTTGTAAACCTGCTGGCATTGCGTTATATTTCGCGTAAACGGGTCGATTCAAATCAAAAGCTCCTGCAGGACAGCGGCAGGATGTTCGGATTGTCCTCAGCTGGTCTTCAGATGATTGAATCCCTGAAAGCTTCTGCCTCTGAGTCTGACTTCTTCGGACGCTGGGCAGGCTACCAGGCCAAACTGCTTAACATTCAGCAAAAGCTGGGTTTGCTGACGCAGTCGCTGCAGGTGATCCCCATCATCCTGACCTCGGTCAGCACCCTGATCATCCTGGTGATGGGCGCCGGGTATATCATGGAAGGAATCATGACCGTCGGTACCTTTGTGGCCTTCCAGGCGCTGATGACCAGCTTTAACCAGCCCATCGTCTCGCTGGTGAACCTGGGCAGTTCGCTCCAGGATGTGCAGGGAGGGCTGAAACGGATCGAGGATGTTTACAACTATCCGGCTGTTCATCCGGCGTTGCTGAAGGCAGATGCCCCTTCAACCGGGAAAAAGGCAAAACTGGAGGGGTATGTGGAGATTAAGAATGTCACCTTCGGATACAGTCTGCTTGAACCACCCCTGATCACCGGATTCTCTCTGAAACTTTACCCAGGCTCAAGGGTGGCGATTGTAGGACGAACGGGATGCGGTAAGTCGACCATGGCCAACCTGGTAAGCGGGCTGTATGAGCCCTGGCAGGGAGAGATCCTATTCGACGGCCGACCTCGGAAAGAGATTCCGGTGACCACCCTCCACAACTCCATCGCCATGGTCGATCAGAATCTCTTTCTCTTCGAAGGAACCGTGAAAGAGAATATCACCATGTGGGATGAGACCATCGCGGAAAAGGAGGTGATCCAGGCGGCCAAGGATGCCTGTATCCACGAGGATATCGCAGCCCGGCCGGGTGCCTACGAGAGCCTGATCACCGAAAACGGCAGGAACTACAGCGGCGGGCAGCAGCAACGCCTTGAGATCGCCCGCGCGCTGGCCGCCAAGCCATCCATCCTCATCCTCGACGAAGCCACCAGCGCCCTCGACGCCCTTACCGAGCAGATGATCGACAGCAACATCCGCAAAAGCGGCGCCACCTGCCTCATCATCGCCCATCGCCTGAGCACCATCCGCGACTGTGACGAGATCATCGTGATGGATCGCGGGCATATCGTTCAGCGCGGCACCCACCAGGAATTGGTCCAACAGGACGGACTGTATAAAGAACTGATCAGGGAATGACCACAGGGACCGTGACATACGAGCAACTAACCACCGCCCTGAACAATCTGGGCAGTGCCATCAAAGGAGGCAGTAACCGGTTTTTCCCGCTTACCGATCCGGATCAGGCCTGGTTTATCACGCAGGGGCATGTCGATATCTTTTCATCGAGACTTGAAGAGGAGGGTCCCGTTGGCTCACGGTTCCATTTTTTTACCGCCGGTCAGGAAGAACTCCTGTTCGGCATGCCCATGGACCAGACAGCCAGTGCCCGCGGACTGATCGCTGTTCCGTCGCCCGATGCTGCCCTGATCCGGGTTGATATGAATAACCTGTTGACGTTGTGGAAAAATCCGGTAATGACAGAACGCCTGAATGACCTTTTCGACATCTGGATAGGCCGGCTGTCACAAGGTATTTCGAAAGATATCAATCCCCGTACCGACCGCATGATCGAACCCGGGCAGGGCTTTCAAGCCGACGCTAACCTGAAGATCCGGTCCAGGAAGGGAATCGTGTGGGTGGGATTTGAAAAAGGAGATGCTTTGTTCCTGGGTATGAAGGAGATCTTTGAACCCGGGCGCGATTTTCTTTTCCCGGTATCGCAGGATTCATGGATACAAACCACCGAAAACGCTGTCATAAAATCTTTCACAACCGGAGAGGTTATCCTGCGCGATGATTTTCTTGAGAACCTGGCCCATTTTTACGGGATTGTATCGTTCTGCGAATTTTTCAACATCCGGTTGATCACCGTCGATGAGTACAACCGCCTGAATGAGAAGTCGGTCACCCACGACCGGATCCGTCAGGGCGCGCTGGTGAGGATCGCTTCGGTGATCAATGACACTTTGCGCAGGTCTTACATCGACCCCTCCCGGGATCCGTTGCTCACGGCTGTCACGTTGGTCGCTGAATACGCCGGCATCACGGTGACAGAACCAAAACAGCCCCGGAGCGGCGAAGCACCTCCCCTGACCCTGAACGACATCCTGCGAAGCTCCCGTTTCCGATCCAGGAAGGTAAGGCTGGACGGTTCCTGGTGGAACAGCGACAACGGACCGCTTCTTGCTTTCACCCGGGAGGGAAATTTACCTGTCGCACTGGTGCCCCGTGCACCGGGACGATACGAATGCGTGAACCCTTCCGGACGTGTCAGGCAGCCGCTTACCCGACAAGTTGCAGAAACCCTGCAGCCGGAAGCCCAGCAGTTTTACCGCCCCCTGCCCGATCATCCCATCGGGGGCATGCACCTGGTGCGGTTCGGTTTGAAAAATTGTATGAAAGATATCCTGGTGATCGTCGGGATAGGGTTCGCAGGTGGGTTGCTTACATTGCTGTTACCCGTGCTGACCGGCGCCGTGTTCGACCAGGTGATCCCACAGGGTGATCACCGGCAGCTTTTTGTCTATGCGCTGATCCTGTTATTCAGCATCGTGGCCATCGCCTTCACCCAGGTTGTGAGGAGGTTCGCCATGATCCGTATCGAGACAAAACTTGATTTCACCCTCCAGGCGGCTATCTGGGACCGGCTACTCAACCTTCCCGTGCCGTTTTTCAGGAAGTACCAGGCCGGACAGCTGGCTTCGAAAGCCAACAGCATCATGATGCTCCGCAAGGTGCTTTCCGACACGGTGATCTATACCGTACTGGGATCGCTTTTCATGATGTTCAACCTGTTTTTACTCTTTTTCTACGATGCCCTCCTGGCATTTTACGCCATGGGCCTCATCGCTTTGTCGGTGGCGGTAATCCTGGTTTTAGGCCGGCAGATCCGGCAGCGCCAGCGCATCATCATTGAGCTGCAGCAGAAGATCTTTGGCATGCTCTTCCAGTTTTTCTCGAGTATTTCCAAGATCCGCATCGCCGGAGCCGAGGTCCATGCCTTTGCCGAATGGGCCGGAAAGTTTTCGGAGAATAAGCGACAAACCTATGAGGTCAGGAAGATCTACCTGAAGATCTCGCTGTTGTCGACCCTTTTGCCAGCCATGCTTACCCTGATGGTGTTTGGGATCATCGCCGGCGGGATCCCCAATACCATGTCGACGGGACATTTCATGGCCTTCTTCACCGCCCTTACCGTGTCGGTAGCCTCATTCCTACAGCTTGGGATGGCCGGAGTGGCTTATTTCACAGCCATCCCGATGATGGAGAGCATCCGGCCGATCCTCGAAGCCACCCCCGAAAACATTACCCTGAAGCCCGGGATCCAGGACCTGACAGGCGATATCGAAGTGGTCAATGTCTACTTCAGATACCAGCCCGACAGCCCCCTCGTTCTCGACAATGTATCGCTGCATGTCAGGCCCGGCGAGTTCGTAGCGGTCGTGGGGGCTTCCGGTTCGGGGAAGTCGACCCTGCTCCGCCTCCTGCTTGGATTCGAAACACCGGAAAGCGGCTCTGTCTATTACGACCGGCAGGATATCACCTCGTTCGATCCCTCTTCCGTGCGGCGGCAGGCCGGCACCGTTCTTCAGCAAGCCAGGCTTTCAACCGGGAATATTCTCACCAACATTACGGGGATGACCAATGCCACTTTCGAGGATGCCTGGGAGGCAGCGCGAGCCGTGGGACTTGACGACGACATCAGGCAGATGCCCATGGGGATGTACACGGTGATCACCGGCGGTATCAGCACCCTTTCCAGGGGCCAGCGGCAGCGCATCATGATCGCGCGGGCCATTGTCAACAGACCCCGCATCCTCTTCTTCGACGAGGCCACCAGCGCGCTCGACAACAAAACCCAGCAGATCGTCAGCCGGAGCCTTGAAAAACTGCAGGCCACGCGGGTCGTGATCGCCCACCGGCTTACCACCATCCAGAATGCCGACCGCATCTACGTGATGGACGGTGGACGCATCGTGGAGACAGGAACCTATACAGAGCTTCTCAGTATGGGAGGTAAATTCACTGATCTGGTGAAGCGGCAGATGGTGGAATAAAGCAGTAAGCACAATTGGAACTCTGCCAAAACACATTCCAGCGGGATCCCGTATACATTCTTCAGATAGGCAGGATTCGCATAAATCTTGTACTTTTGGGCAGAATTGAACCCTCATGCCGAAAAACAAGGTGTATGTCGTCTGGGTTGGGAAAACCCCGGGTATCTATACAAGCTGGAACGACTGTAAAAAGCAGGTCGAAGGGTACGACGGAGCGAAATACAAAGGGTTCCCTACCCGGGAACTGGCCGAAGCGGCCTTTCGCGACAACCACGAGAAGTATCTTTCCCGAGATCTGAACGCTCCAAAAACAATCGTTTGCAACCATCCCCTGATCGGGACTCCCATTCCCGACAGCATCTGCGTTGATGCCGCCTGTAGCGGAAATCCCGGCATCCTCGAATACCGCGGAGTGGATACCAGAAGCGGCGCCGAACTGTTCAGGCAGGGCCCGTTTCCCCTGGGAACAGTTAACATCGGCGAGTTTCTGGCCGTGGTACACGCCCTGGCCTACCTGAAACAACGAAACTCCAACTGGCCGGTCTATTCCGATTCGCGAACTGCCATCGCCTGGGTACGGAAGAAAAGCGCCAACACCAAACTGGTTCGAACGGCAAAAAACGATAAGCTGTTTGATCTGGTTACCCGAGCAGAAACCTGGCTCCGTACCAATACCTGGCCCAACAGGATCCTTAAGTGGGAAACCGGATACTGGGGCGAGATACCGGCGGATTTCGGGAGGAAATGAGGAGATGGGGGGATGTTCGATGTTCGAAGTTCGAACTTCGCTAAATCCCCTGCTTATTGTTGGAGTATTTTTCGATCAGCTCAATTCTCAAATCCTTGAATAGTTGGTGTACCAGCTCCATCCGTTCGATGGTAAGGTTGGTAAGGTAGGCCTTCCCCTTCGCCGGATCTTCCAGCAACAGCTCAGCAACTATCCGGTCAATCTCCGGCTGATCTTCAAAAAACTGCTGTTCAAGCGGATCGCGGGCCTCCCTGACCGTTTTTACGGCATCCTGCCAGCGGAGGTATTGCAGGTTATCCACGAAATCGACGCACCACCGGATGGAGTTGTCGTCGAAATGCTCCTTGTCCCAGCGTTTGTAGCACTCGGCCACATCGGTCACACCGGCGTAGATGGGCACGTAGGCGCTCGTATAGGCGTTGTCGACATACACATAGTAGATTCCGCCCACCTCGTTTGGAAGCCAGGAACGCAATTGCGCGATCATACCGTATTCGCCACGGGCCCGGGCCACGTTGCGGCGACGGTTGATGTTCAGCAGTTTCCGGAGTTCGATAGTCGGGAATGGCGTGGTGAGTACACTACGCACAAGGGTGCCGCTGTCGGTGGGCAGATACCATTCGGGCGCCATCTCTTTGTCGTAGATCGTCCCGGTGAAGGTGGAGCGCTGAAAGGCCATGATATCCTGAACCGTGAATTTCTTGTTGGGTTTGAACGAGAAGGGATAGAGCGACAATGGCTCCACAAACTGGGTATACTGGTCATCTCCCTTGAAGGGATCGGTGGTCCAACGGTTGGGCAGACCGGTTAAATCCGGATTGTACAATGCATTGAATAACCAGAAACGGCTGGTGGCCCATTCCCGGGGAACCGGGGCATACACATCCTGCCAGATGAATTCCCTTCCACTGTCGGGATCCCACCAACCATGGCCGATGGCTATCTGCTGGTAATTGGAAGATACCCTGAAGGTGTTGGTGTCGTTGATATCGATCTGTTTAATGATACTCCAGTTGGGGATCATGGTTACTTCGTCATCCGGGAGCCGTTGGGCCGCCCATAAGGCTCCCGGATTGCCATTGCCCGGTGCCCAATCCGGTCCTACCGAGAAGAGTTCCAGTACCCACACCTCATTCGGATCAGCAATGGCCAGACACTCCGACTCGGGGCCGCACGACGGAAGGTACCCATAGGTATCCATCAGACCAGTGATCAGGATCAGTGCCTGCCGGGCAGTTTTGCACCGCTGCAGGGCAAAGATCATCGCTTGCTCCACGGTCATGATCTGCCGGGTGGTGGAATCCCTGTCCACCTGAAGTTCCTCTTTCTGGCTCATCGTACTCTCCCCGATGGCAAGCTGAAACTCGTTGATATGGCTGTAAGCCGAATGGATGTACTGGAAGGTCTCCTCCACCTGAGGGATGAAGCCGAGGGTGTCGCCAAACTGATCCAGCGGCTGCTGCTCATTCTGGATTCCCCAGTAAACAGGTGTCATGGCTCCTGCCGGGAACTGCATCCGGGGGATTACCCTGAAACGGCAGTCGGCTCCGGCATCTGAATGGGAAACCAGCACCGACCCCTCTTTGGTGGCTTTTTTCCCTGCAGCAATGATCGTGCAGGGGTGAACGTTCATAGATCCTGCAATCAGGAGGATCAGAAGCAATGGAATGTATCTCTTCATGGGTACAGGTTTTTGGTAAGCAAAGACCAAAAATACAGGTTTTTGATCATATCCCTTTTTGATAAGTTTCAGAATCAGTTGAATTAAATGGTTATATTTTGCATATTTGCAAAGAATTAATGTATTATGTCTCTCTTTTTATCCATCCGATCACTGCTTCAATGACCTTATCCTTTTCCCGCTCATTATGGAGTTCGTGAAAGAGGCCGGGCCAGCTTAAAAGCAGATGAGTTGGGAGGTGGAAGCGGGAAGGTGGTAAGTTGCAGAAGAAGGCCTTCGAGGCTTCATAGGAGGTGACGGGATCGGCAGTTCCGTGCATCAACAGGAGAGGCGTGTTGAGTTTATTTGCGTGCCTTAACAGATATTCGCCTGCATGGGTGATCAGAAAGAAAGTTCGCAGACTGATCTTTCCGTGAACAAGCGGATCTGAATGATATCGGGTGGCTATTTTTGGGTCGTGGCTCAGGTCGGAGCCTTTGACACCGTTATTGAGGAGCATGTTTGGGAGCAGGGAATGCAGTATTCGCAGAGGGATCAGCAGCGCTTTCGAAGGAGGGCGGGTCAGCCGGATCCAGGGGCTGGAGGCAATGATCCCGTCGGCCTCACCGGGGTAGCGTATACCGAAGTTCATGGCCAGGTTTCCGCCCATGCTTTGGCCATAAAGGATGACTGGCAGGCCGGGGAACCGGGTCCTGAGTGACCGGATATACGCACTCATCTCTTCCCAAACCTTTTCGAGGGAAGAAAAGTGACCTCTTCTACCGGGCGACTGCCCGTTCCCTTCCAGGTCGAAACCGGCGACTGAGATCCTGTGGCGGCACAGGTATTCGGCCAGATAGTCGAACCGGCCAATATGGTCGGCCAGGCCATGGATGATTAACAGGCAGAATTCCGGGGATTCCGCAGGGATCCATTCGTGCGAGTAGCGTTCCCCTCCCTGGGGGGGTATGAACCGTTGCTGTTGATTTTTCATCACAGTAAAGATAGTTGTAAACGGCAAATAAGAATGCAAGAAACCGGACCATGCTCCAGGATTTATTTTGGAAAGACTTCGCAATGTAATGATTTTCGTTTAATTTTATTGTCTGATTTAAAAGCGCGAAATGATTCACAATGCATGGTATTGCCGGATATGGGAAGTAAAAACCCTATGCCGCCTGGTTTTGGTTATGATGTTCCTTCCTGTTACCCTGATGCCCTGCGGAGTCAGGGCCCAGCCTTTTTTTCCGGATCCCGGAATGGTGTTTATCCCCGATTTGATTCCGCGGATCGATATCCTGATCCATCCCGATTCGCTGGCGTTGATTTACCAGTTCCCTGAGAGCGACCATGAGTACCCGGCTACCTTTGGTTTTGACAACGGGATCGTGCACGACACGATGCATTCAATCGGGTTCAGGTTACGAGGGAACACCTCCCGGTGGGCAGCCAAGAAATCCTTCAAGGTCTCTTTCAACAGCTTTGTTTCGGGCAGGAAATATTACGGATTGGAAAAGATGAACCTGAATGGCGAGCACAATGATCCATCTGTCATCCGGTCGCGGCTTTGCTGGGATCTCCTGCGGGATATGGATGTTCCTGCTCCCCGGTCGAACCATGTGGAGGTTTATATCAACAACAGTTACTACGGATTGTACATACAGGTGGAACACATTGACGAAGAGTTTGTGCTCAACCGGTTCGGAAACAACGACGGGAATCTCTACAAATGTCTCTGGCCGGCAGACCTGGTGTACCTGGGACCGGACCCGGATCTGTATAAACTGGAACTAAACGGCCGCCGGGTATATGAACTTAAGACCAATGAAGGGCTGGATGATTATACCGACCTCGTACATTTCATTGACGTGGTGAACAACACACCGCTCCAGGAGTTGCCCTGTGCCCTCGAAGAGATCTTCAATGTATATGATTTTCTGAAGGTGATGGCAGCGGATGTAGCTACGGCTGACTGGGACGGCTATGCCTACAACAAGAATAATTTTTATCTCTACCGGAACACGCAGACCAACAGATTCGAATACATTCCGTATGACCTTGACAATACCTTCGGGATCGACTGGTCCGGCATTGACTGGTCTTCCAGGAACATCTATTCATGGGGGCATCCCGACGAGCCCCGGCCGCTCTTTGAACGGATGATGCAGATACAGCGATACCGGGATGTCTATTCATACTATCTGAATATCATCACCGGACAGATGATGGATAGTACGGTTTTCTTTTCCTCCACGGATGAAATCCGCGACATGATCTATCCTTTTGTCGCGGATGATCCCTATTATCCACAGGATTATGGATATACTCCGGCTGATTTTCTGAATTCCTATTCCCAGGCGTTGGGGGCCCATGTGCCTGTCGGATTGAAACCCTATGTTGCCCGGCGTAACGGAGCCACCCTATCACAGATCATCCTGAACAACATCGCACCCCTGTTGAACTACCTGACACATACCGCCCCCGTTCTTAATCAGGAGATCTGGTTCTGCATATTTGCCGCCGACGATACTGGTTTGCAGGAGGTTGTTTTGCAGATCACACCATCAGGCGGGACGACACAATATATTGACATGGCCGATGACGGAGAGCATCATGACCGGGAGGCGGGTGACGGGTATTTCGGCGCATCGGCAGGTATATTCGAGGATCCTGTGAACCTGGAAATCCAACTAAGCGCTATGGATGGAATGGGCCAGTCTGCCCTTTATACCTGTGATCCGGTATTGTTGGAGATTGTCGCTCCGGTGGTTCCGGCGCTTGTGATCAACGAACTGATGGCGGATAACGAGTCCACCATCGCGGATGAGAATGGGGAATTCGACGACTGGCTCGAGATATACAATGCCGGAAGCGACCCGGTATGGTTAGGAGATCTTTATCTGACTGATGCTCTTCAGCAGCCAGATAAATGGCAATTGCCCGACTATACACTGGCTCCCGGTGCGTTCCTGCTGATCTGGGCCGACGAAGATCAGCAGCAGGGGCCATTCCATGCAAATTTCAAGCTCAGCAAAGATGGCGAGGAGATCGGACTCTTTGGCCCGGAAAACATGGGATTTCCGGTCGTCGACACCATTCTCTTCGGATTGCAGGAAGCGGATATCTCCCTGGGACGACTTCCTGACGCCGGCACAGAGTGGAAATTTTTTCGGGATGCTACCCCCGGATACAGCAATAGCGCCAGCGGTATCTTTTCAGTACCGGAAGGAAACGGAGAGATCCTTCTTTATCCCAATCCCTGTGAAGGTTCCTGTGTTTTTCTAAACGGGAATCATGATATCCTGGTGTTTGACCTTTCAGGGCAGCAGCGGTTGTCTGTCAGCAATTCTGACAGGATTCCTGTAGCCGGTCTTCCTTCGGGGATCTATTTCGTGCTGGATGCCACAGGGAAGACAGGAAAGCTTGTAATCTTGTGAGAACCATAAAAAGTTTCACTATTCCGGAAATGCCTTCAGCGAGTCGTTGTGCAACATGGGCAAGAACTAAAATATTTACAATCAGGATTATACATATATAAATTGAGATTAAAAAGCAATGACACATATGTTGGCAAATTGGTGAAAGAATAGGGAATAGAAAAAGAGATCTGAAGAACGATTGAACGACAACTGATCATCCTGCCGGGATAACCATTTCCCTTACGGATAACATAGATCATTTACTGCGTTATTACCAGTTTCAGCGATTCAACATAATCTCCTGCCATTATCTTAACAAAACAGAGGCCGGCAGCCACTCCGGAAAGTGTGAAGTCATGCTTCCTCTCTGCTTTGTAAGATGTTGAACAGATTTTTTCACCCTGCATGTTGAAGATTTCAACCTGTACATTCCCGGGCAGAAAGTCGCCCTTATGCAGGAGTGTAAAGTTGCCCGTTGTTGGATTCGGATAGATGGAGTAACGTTGTGATTCCTGCTCCGGCAGTAACTTCAGTTCTTCTTCACCCGAAGCAATTGTGACCATCGATGCGTCAAGGTTTATGCAGTACTCATTTGTGGTGGTAATATAAGCATTCATGTATCCACCTGGTTTTACCGTGGTTCCGGGCAGAAAGCTGATCTTGTTCCCGGCAATAAAGGTAGCGCTACCCCCATTTTCGACCACAAAATCCGCTACCGTGATTGTTTGTTGTGCATTAAAGCACAAAATCACGCCATAATCGATGATTAGATTATTGACTTCCAAATTAACAGGTACGTTGCTCCAGAAAACCCGGTTAAACGGATCGTTCTCAAACGCCTCACCGGCAAAACCTCCGGTGGCATTTACAAACGTTACACTTCCGGCATCCACCTCTTTCCGTACATTGTATTGCCCACCCCAGGCGTTGGTGGGGAAAACGGCATTTTCGATGACGATGTCCTGGCCGCTCTCAATGGATAGTAAGGTCGTTGGGCCACTCATCCCGTTCCGGAATTCACAGTTGGTAAAAGAATAGGCTGGATTGACGGTCGCTCCGGGAGCAATGTAAACGCCCTGTTCAGGCAGGTCTTCAAAGATGGTAAAGGTTGCATCCAGCATTCCACCGTTGTTAATACTAATGGTGTATTGCTCCGTTGGAACGATACCCTTTACCCGGCTCTTGGCTTCTTCATATCCGCTTAACGAAAGATATCCGTTTGCATTCACATTCACCGATGAGAGATGCTTCATGGCAATGGTTCCGGAATTTACTCCCAGCCAGCCACCATCTTGTATTTCAAGATTACTCCAACAGGTAAGCTTATCGCCAAACCCAACTTCTGCAAATCCTTCGACCACCATAAAATTGTTCTTAACTACCGAAGACCAAATTCTGACACTGGTCGAAAAGTTGGAAGGTTTATTGATGTTTACGTTGTAAAATGCACCTCCGGTTGCTGTGGAAATCCCACTGTTTTGCGCGCCATAAAGCTCAACTGTGCCACCCGTAGGATTAAACCCGGGTGATTGTACTGTAAATCCTTTTTGCGTGCGAATCGTTCCGCCTGAGATGGTAGAGGTAAAACTGAATGGCGCAACATCCTGGATTGCGATCCCCTGGTCAACAAAATCGAGAACTCCGGTATTCATGGACACGTTCGCGTTTGCATGCGTACCCCACAAACTCTGGTCTTTGCCTCCATACACCCTGAACTCGCCGCCATGTATCGTGATGCTGCCATGCAAATCAATGCTTTGTGAAACATCCTGATGCAAATAGATATATTCCCAGGTAAAAGTTTCCCCGAGCACAAAACCTCCATAAATGCCGTCATCAGCCAGATCGTTGGCAACAAAAGTTCCATTTTGTATCCACAAACAACCGTTGGTCCAATCATAAACATCACAGATAATGTGGTTGTTATTGCTGGAAAACAAATTGTCGTCCGGTTTATCCAGTTCAAGGATGTTGAAATGTTCAGAACCAACATATTGGGGGCCATCTCCGTTAAAA
>JAFGNY010000134.1 GCA_016926765.1 Bacteroidales bacterium
ACGACACGAATGTGATCCTTCGGGAGGATTTTGAGTTGGATGACCTCCGCGAGGGACTCAAAGAATCCTTTACAGGAACCTTCATAAATGGTCCCGGAATAAAAAAGAGAGGCACTCTCGACACTGACGCTGCAACTATATTTAATGCCTGCGGGTTTGGAAAACAGGCTTATGCGTTCGGGAAAAGTACCTGCCCCGGTAATTGTGGTCAGAATTTCAGTGCGACGCTGAGAGTCGTTTTCAAGGAGTCGCAGTATGTCTCCTCCATCTCTTTCCGTGAAGTTGAGATCGGAGGAAATGCCGGTTCCAAAGGCGAAGTCTTCATCGACGGGGAAAAATTGGAATCGGTCGAATTCGGTAAAAGAAATTCTTTTGACCATACGCCTGATACAACATGCAGACAACATGGGATCTTTATCGGCAGGAAGGTGGACAAAATCGAATTCGTGGTATCCAATATCACCAACGATGGGGAACTTCTTCTGGATGATCTCGTGATCCGCGGTGAAAAACCAACCGGGAAAGTTGACAAGATGCTGATCTATGTAGCCGATGAAATTCGCCCTTGTCAGCGCGACGGGGTCAAAGGCAAGATCACCCTGGGAATTATCGGCGGAAAGTCCCCTATATCGATTCGATGGTCCACCCTGGCCCGGACACTGACGATCGATGACTTAGATGAAGGAATCTATTACGTTCTGGCCAGGGACGCAAACGGACAGGAGAGAAGGCTTCAGATCCTGCTGGATGAGTATTGTCCGTATCAAAAGAAGGAAAAAATTCCCTCCCCGCCTCCGCCAAAACCACCGGTACCTGAGGAAAATTCACCTGCTCCGTCAACACCCGAGCCCTTTGACTGCACCCATTTCATTAAATCAAACGGTGTCGTGTTTTGCGATCAAACCCGTCCTTACGCAGCTGGTTTTGTAAAGGCATCTGATCTTGACTGGGAATGGAGCTGGAGAGTCCCCGAAGGTATGACCGTAGTGGGGGATCTTCCGACAGGATTCAATAATTCAAGGATCTGGCTGAAGCCACAGCCCCAATTTACCTCAGGAGTTCTGAAAGTGACAGCCACAGGCCGTTTGTGGGATACAAGCACAACCCCAGCGAAACCGGTCGGAGAGCCTACTATCTGCGAAGCGGAAGTGCAGTTGATGAAATTTACCAACATGGTGAAACCTCCCGATGAGATCAGGGGAGATCCTGAACTGAAAGCAGGCATCGTATCTGATTTCAGCGTGGAACCGGTACCCGGACAATGGTATCTCTGGGAACTCGACCCACCTGAATTCGGGCAGCTCTATTGGGACGGGGTATACGACGCTATGGACACCATCCTTGTCTTACCTTCCGGAACCATATCAAGTGCCATTCTCCGCGTATCGGCACAAAACTACTGTGATGGCAGTTTTCCGGTTGAACTCAGGTTAATTCTTGAAAATCCTCCTCTTCCCATTGGAGGCAGTGGCCCTGTCTCCTGCCATAAAACAGATCCTTCCACTCCATACACCAGTGATGGAAACATTACGGCCAAAGCCGAAGGACTCCCGGAAGGTTTGTACCGGATCCGGATCACTGAAACATCCGGGAAGAAAGATAGCTGTATGGTCACACTGTCTGCAACCGCCAATACCATACAGGAATCAAAAGGTGTAGGCAAAATGAGCCTGGAGAAAGGAGAATTTACCACAGGGGAGCAGATCAAACTAACATACAAGGTTTCCCCGTTCCTGGTGCAACAGGATGCCTGGATTGGCCTGATCCCATCGGAAATCGTACACGGAACCTCCTCACTGAACTATCAGAATAAGGTGGGATATAAGTCCCTCCGGAATGTAACCTCGGGGGTGATGATTTTCACCGCTCCTCAGAAAGAGGGTGATTATGACTTCCGGCTCAACAACGCCATGAACAACGGATTTGAGTTGGGCAGTATCTCGTTTCGTGTAAAAAAACTCATCAACACCTGTACGCGCCGATTCTACCCCGGCACGACAACACCTTTTCATCCTTCAGCCCCGGATGCCGCTGACGGACAAATTGAGATCAGCTACCCCCGCTTGCCCTCCGGAGAATACACACTTGAACTTTTCGGCGAAAAGGGCAAATTAGCGTGGTGCTCTCAGTCGCTGAAACCTCCAGAAGAACCAGATACTGCCGTTGCACAACTCCCGTCAGTTCCTCCTCCTGCAACCCCTCTTCCTGCCGCCATTGTTCCCGATACCATGCCAGTTGTCAGGAATGATACGTTTGAGATCACCCGGGCAGGCAAACGCATTTCCCGGATGTTCCTGATGGACCTGAGCGATACGTCTTATTTCCGGCTGCAACGGAAGCTGGATTCCCTGGGATCCAACGGATGGGCATTGAACAAGGATGTCACCCTGTTCGGCTATTTTGTCGCCACGCACGACACCCTCAGCATCCCACCCAGGAAAGAGAAATTCCGTTATCATGTATTCAAAGGGAAATGGACCGATTTTGTCGATTCTGCCAATGTGTGGGGAGCAAAAGGGTATGAACTGACTCTGTTTAATGTGATTTCCGGTATCTCGATGAAGGACGAAACTACCCCGGCAATGGCCAGCCGACAGTTCGAATATATCTGGATCCCCGATTTTCCCAATGCTGTGAGCAATGAGCGAAGCTATAATACAAACGGGGACCACGTAACCGATCTGCTGAACCAATACGGGGCAGACGGATGGGAATTGTTTATGATCTCATCCGAAGCTTGTCTCCTCCAGCGGATCAAGGGAAACACCACAAAGAAATTTGAATACCGGCTCATCCCTATGGAAGATGTCCGTGACATCCACAAGGTTTTCGGACCTCTGGGAGATGAGGGTTGGGAATATTGTCTCTGGGCTTTTACTTTCCATTCAGGATGGTTTGCACCTCCTTTTGTCGTGAAGCGGGAGACCGACCTTCATCCTCCTCTGGTTTACAAATTCAACTATGCTGAAACCACAGGATTGAATGCACAGCAGTGGGACGTAACCATGACGGAAATGCAGAATGCAATCAACGATCCTACGGTCAAAGGATGGAAATACCTGGGAGGGCTGGTACTTGACGGAAGTATCCGGGCCTTTGATGATTTCTTCGGAATGGTATTCATGGTTGAAAAACGTCTCAAATAATCAGTTCAACAGATCATAACTAACCCTATTGTTTAACTAAATTATTCTACATCATGAAAAAATTAACTTTATTACTCACAGCGCTTGTCGCGGTAATCGCATTCGGACTTTATTCCTGCGGAAGCGGCGGCGGCGGAAATTCCCCCTCAAACGTCGTGGTCAAGGGAATGAAACTGATGACCAGCGGAAATTACGATGATGCCGTCAAGCTCTACGCTAAAAAAGATGGCACACTCCTCACCGAAGAGGAATCAGCCAAAGTAAAGGGTATGATGCCGATGGCTGTACAGGAAATGAATAAAAAAGGAGAATTTAAAGACATTGAGGCCATCCAGGAGGACATTTCAGAAGACGGGAACACCGCCAAGGTGAAGTACAAGATCTTCTATAAGGATGGTAGCGAAAAAACTGACGATGTCAAACTGATCAAGATCGACGGGAACTGGTATATGCTTGTCGTCAGCTAATATCCTGCAGATAACTGAACCGGCCCCGCGTTCAATCCGGGTTCAAAGTTTTCCTTTGCACTGTTGGCAGAAGTGAAGCCCTTTCTGGTCAATATCTTCCACATAGGTGCTTGGCCGCATCACGCAGGTAGGCGTGGTACAGTGGATCAGTCCGAACGCATGTCCCAGTTCATGGATGACCACTTTGGTAAACCGCTGAAGCAACAATTCATGGTCTGGTTCGAGGCCATAATGCTCATTGCTAAGGCGATAGGTTGATGCAATGCCTGTTTCTCCGTTGAGGATCGCCTGTCCGAAAATATAGGTCAGGATTGGGATATAGAGATCCACGTCAAACAGCCCGATTGTTTTCCCTGTGTCCTGACGGGCCAGTTTATTGACAGATTTCAATAGTTTATTTCCGTCATACTGCCGGCGCGAAGGATCGAAATATTCTGCCAGATCGACATGAGATTCTATAATCCTGACCGGAAATGGGAATTCATATTTCACGGCTTCAGCTACCTTATCAAGGAAACTCTTCCCAAAATACCCGAAAGCGGTCAATGTGATGGTTTGGTTAATCATTTGACAGAGATCCGTTAATCGGGCTTCAGATCATATTTTTTGATTTTATTGTACAGGGTGACCCTGTCAACCTTCAATGCTTTTGCGGTTTGGGTGATATTCCAGTTGTATTTGTTCAGGATTTGAAGGATAAAGGTCCGTTCAAAATCTTCAAGGCTCTCTACCGAACTATCGATCATCTCTTTTCCAAAGGGGAGATCCTTCAGCATGATCCTTTTCTCTGTTCCGATCACGATAGCCCGCTCAATCATATTTTCAAGTTCACGGATATTCCCGGGAAACGAATAGGCCTCCAACCGTTTGATTGCCGCATCATCCATCGTGACGATCGGTTTATTCATCTTGGTACAATACTTCCCGATGAAATAATCTACCAGCAGAGGGATATCTTCAACCCGTTCCCGCAGGGGAGGAACGTTGATATTGACCACATTCAGCCGGTAATAGAGATCCTCCCTGAAAATTCCCTGTTTCACCAGGGTTTTCAGATCCCGGTTGGTAGCACAGATCACCCTGAAATCAGAGGAGATCTCTTTATTCCCCCCTACCCTGACGAATGTTTTTGTTTCAAGCACCCGTAGCAGTTCTACCTGCATCTTTGGGGTGATCGTTGCAATCTCATCCAGAAAGATCGTCCCGCTATCGGCCATTTCAAAACGTCCTTTGCGATTATAGATCGCTCCGGTAAAAGCGCCCTTTTCGTGGCCAAATAATTCACTTTCGAGCAGGCTTTCCGTAAGGGCGCCACAATGAACACTCACGAGAGGGTAATATTTGCGGCTTGAATTGGCATGTATCGCACGGGCAACCAATTCTTTACCGGTACCACTTTCCCCTGTGATGATGACCGAGGCATTCGACTGGGCTACACTCTCTACCTGATCCAGTACATGTTTCATCGCCTGGCTGTTCCCGATAAGGTCTTCCACACTTTCCAGCGCAATAACCTTGGTTTTAAGGGTTTCATTCTCTTTGGCCAGAGAGATCTGCTTGGATGCATTACGGATCAGATGGGAAAGGTCATCGGGGTCAAATGGCTTGGTGATGTAATCAAACGCTCCGTCTTTCAGTGCGATCACTGCTGTGTTGACAGTAGCAAAAGCCGTCATCATGATGACAATGGCATCCGTCTTCAGGGCCTTGATTCGTTTCAGCATCTCCAATCCATCCATTCCCGGCATTTTGATATCGGCAAGAATGATGTCATATTGCGTATGTTCCAGCAGTTGGAGTGCTTTCTTGGCGTTTTCGGCACATTCCACCTGAAAGCCGTCTTCAAGAAACCAGTTGGTTAATGAATCCCTGACGGAATCTTCATCATCAACGACTAAAATGGATATCTTTTTTCCCATGACATTCTGTTTAATTTCTGATCAAAGGTATGGTGATAGCAAATGTAGAACCTTTACCCGGTTCAGATTTTACCTGGATTTCGCTTTTATGGCTCTGGATGATCCCATGGACAATGGCCAGACCAAGTCCAATTCCGCTGGCGCTTTGCTTCGTTGAAAAGAAGGGTTCAAAAATATGCGGAATATCTCCCGGGGAGATGCCAATTCCATTATCGATGATTTCCAGCCGGATGGTCTCAGGATCGGGATTGAGTGTCCGGATAATGATTTCCCCATTTTCCATCACGGCTTCACTTGCATTCACCAGCATAGCTACACAAGCTTGCTTGATCTGATTGGGACTGCAGTTGATCAGATCGTTGGTGGCAGTGAAATCGGTATAAAAATGAATATTGGCAATTTTGATGGGGTGTGTCATCAGTTCGTAGGTTTCACGAAGAATATCGTGCAGGTGCCTGGGTTCAATATCTTCCTGATCCTTTCTCGAAAATTCCAGCAGTCCTTTTACAATATCCCCGCAACGTTTGGCTTCATTCTCAATCAGCTGCAAATGCTTCAGCACGGACTCCCGTTTAACTGTGAAGAGTTCCGGGTTGCTTAATTGTTTGTAAATCAACTTTGCATAAATGAGAATTCCGGATAAGGGATTGTTGATTTCATGAGCAACTGAGGAGGACAACTTCCCCAGGGAGGCGAGACGCTCAATGTGGATCAGCTCGTTTTGGGCGGCGCTCAGCTCTTCTGATTTCTTCTGGACCTTATACTCAAGCTGCTGTGACCAATTCTCCAGCTCATCTGTGGCCGACTGCAAATTATCCAGCATCTCATTGAAAGCCCGGGAGACCATTTTCATATCCTCCAGTTGATTGGGATTAATTTCCAGACGCATGGTCTTATCCCCGTTAGCAACAGCCGTACTTGCTTTGACAAGATCGTTCAACGGATCTTTGATCCTGCGCCTGGTAAAGACGATCAATACAATGATGAGGAAGGTTGTGGTAATGGTAGCCAGTACAAAAAATTCAGCAGAGGATTTCTTTTCTGCCATATCCAATTCCTCCAGCGGGATTTTAATGATCAGTGAGCCGAGAACGTTGTCGGTAGGTTTATGCGCATGACAAGAGCTTTTATAGCAGGATTCTTCATTCAGGATCGGGACCTTGATCAATAACAACCGGTAATCGTTTCCGTTGGTATTCATCTTACAGTCGCTATCGATATTGAGAACCCGGTAGTGTGTTTCATCCCCAGGAAACATCTCCTGAAAGTCGTTGTGACAGGTGATACAATTCGGATTTGCATGGCTTTCTGCAGCAACGGGCGGGATGGAAGAATAGACAAGGTTGTTTTGCGTATCGTACATGTTGACCTCGTCAATACCCGGCATGGTATTGATGATATCCAGCGTGTTCTGAAGCGTACTCTTGTCGTTCTCCAGCATAGACTGGTATAGTGATCCGCGGACGATAGAACCGATGTTATTCCCATTTTGCCGGATCACTGTATTCAGGTATTGTTCATTCACTGAACGAAAGATGATGCTGAACGAGAGGAACAAAAAAATCGAGGTGCCCAGAATAATATAGACTACTCTTCCATAAATTGATGAAGTGAATTTAATATATGGTTTCAGCAGCAGCTTTTCTGTAAAATTGGATTTAGAGGATTTGGTTAAGAACTTCATAGGGGATCAATTTGATAGACAAGATCTACCGGTAAAAAAGAGAGATAAAAGTTTCTGCAATATACTAAAAAACCGGCGTTATAACGCCAGTTTTTTAATTCCTGAATGACCTAGCGGATAAGCAATTCCCCCGGGGGAACTGGAGGAACTTATCCCTCTTTGGCACTCAGGAATTCTGATTGAAAGTCTGCCCATACTCCGTCAGGCAATTCAGGCAGCAGGCAATCCCGCAATTCTCCTCCATCCTGCAACGCAACCAGCGAGGCTTCAGGCGTGTATTTCGGCCAGGAGACAGCCAGGAAGTCTTTAAACCGCTCCAGCTCATGCCTGGTCCAATCTGTAGCTGACTGGGCAAGAAAATAAGACCCGGTTTCCTCTTTCCAGTTCACGGGTTGAATCCTATAGATCCACCCCTCGTCATACGGATTATCCAGCAGTTGCCCGGGGGTTTCTGTCAGGGCCTGATTCGTTCGGGTGACTTCTCCGGATAGCGGAGAGAACACCGTAAGGTGCTTCCCATCGTGTTGCAATTCGGCCATGGCTTCTCCTTTTGCAATCCGGTCGCCGGGGGCTTTCAGAAAGTTAATGCTGACATCTCCTGTGATATGCATCAGGAAATCATCCAGTCCAACGCTTGCAATCCCCGATTTTGCCAAATGTGCCCAGGTATGGTTGTTACTGTAGAATATCCCCTGGGGAATCTGCAGGATTCCTGCTGTAAGTTTGCCCAGGGCTCTGTGGAACGTCTGCTTCAGCTTGACCTTCCTGTTCAGAATAACCGAGAAGGGAACGAGCAGGATCAGGAATGCAATGATGATCAAGTATTCCATTCCTTTCGTGTCAAAAATGTTATAATAACTAAATCCATCCATAGTGTATCTGTTTTAATTGGTTAATGTTCATTTTTTGCCCAGGATGGGGCGTCGGATAACACCGGCATCCGACGGATCACCCACCTGAAAATCCAGATTTCTGTAAATATCACGGTAAGGGTGACAACAATCTCCATCCAGGAAGGGATATAGTGAATGGGGGCATCCCATTTAAATCCAATGACCGTTACGTTCAACCGGTTCAGGATAATCCCGAGCATCGTAAGGATCGATGCAATTCTGATCAGGGTTATATTTCCCTTCCGGTAACTAACGTAGAACAACATCATAGGAAGCAAGATAAATCCTATCATTTCCATCATGAACCAATACCCCATTGGGGTATCAAGAAAGTTCCAGTTTTTATCGTGAATGAAGACGAGAATCTGCAGGAAGAAATAGGCAAACATAGCGCCGGCACAGATTTTTGCCAAACCCATGATGATCGTATTCTGAGCCCGATGATTCTTCTCGCTGATTTGTTGAAAGAAGACCCTGTGACTGATCGATCCTTCAAAAATGACCATGGAGAGGCCGGCAAAAATACTGGAGACAAAAAACATGATGGGCAGAAACTCAGAGTACCAGAGCGGGTGGATTTTCTCTTTTGCCATGAGGTACAGGGCTCCCAGTCCGGATTGATGAAGGGTGGACAAGGTGATCCCGAAGATCACGGCGGCAATAGTCATTCCTGATAAAATTTTATGGATGCGCTTGGCGCCGAGCCACTCGGCGATCGCCGGGGAGAACTCTATCAACTGAGCGATCATATAAAGGAGAAAATGCCAGGCAACCAGAAAGAGTACTGAACTCACTCCGAAATTATTTCCGATGATGGGGTTAATGACATTCCAGGGGCGGCCAAGGTCAAGAAGCAAAGCCCCGGCATAGAAGACATAGGC
Source organism: Bacteroidales bacterium (assembly GCA_016926765.1). Classification (GTDB taxonomy): domain Bacteria; phylum Bacteroidota; class Bacteroidia; order Bacteroidales; family FEN-979; genus QYOJ01. Next base: position 8,991 of record JAFGNY010000134.1, read on the forward strand.
TAAAAAGCCGTTGAGGACCGTGGCCCGCATGATAGGATAATACTTCTTCATGTGGAGGATATAGACCAGAAAAGTAACTACGTAGGCGCCGCCGGCAAAGGCAACTCCCGTAACCACATCAAACCCGATCCACAAACCCCAGGGAACCTCCTGGGTGAGGTTGGTAATGGCCCCGATCCCTTTCCAGAAACGGATCACGATCAATACGATCCCAAGCAAAACAATCGGTACTGAAATGATGTTGAAAGGAGTCAGTAGTTTTCCCTTGGGTTTCAACTCTGATAAAAAGAACTTCCAACCTGTGTTGTTCTCTTGCTCCAGTGTCATTGGACGATTTTGCTGCATGGTTATTCCTCCTTCGTTTGATGGTCATTTTTCGTAGCCTGATGCATTCCCAGAAGCAATGCCGGGAATAGAACAAAAATGGTTGGTACGCTGTAAAGAAATCCTTTTGTCAGCGCAGGATAGGATGATTTCTGGATGGTAGTCTTCATTCCGATCTCCTCAAATTTTACCGGAGAAAGATAGAGCCAGCAAGTTCCGCCTGCTTCATCTTCTCCATAGAGGTAATCAACATATTTTGTCGGATTCTCGACAATTCTGCGGCGAGCTTCTTTGATCAGTTGACGCCGGGTTCCATAAAAAAGAGCTTCATTGGGGCAATTCGCAGCACAGGCGGGAATCTCACCGGTTTTCAGCCTGTTGTAGCACAGGTCGCATTTGATGATTTTCGGATTGGGGCTGTGGTACTCAAACTTCGGGATATTGAACGGGCATGAGACCATGCAGTAACGGCATCCCATGCATTTATCCTCACGCCAGATAACTGGTCCGGCTTTGGATTTAAACATCGCCTGGGTCAGGCAAGCCGCCACACAGGCAGGTTCATTGCAATGCATGCATTGGACCTTGACGAACACTTCTCCTTTTGATGTGCTGTAAGTGTTAACGACAGTGCGTTGTGTTTCACTCGTTGTCCGTATAGGGGGAAGGTCCTGCCCCAGTTCAGGATAGGGTAACCCATTTGCTTCTGCGCAATCAAATTCGCAGCCATGACATCCTTTGCAAAGGGTTGAATCATACAACATACCTCGGTATTCTATGCCTCCCTTCCCTGCAGAAGGCGAGGCCTGCAGTTCACGTCCCAGGGCCAGTACGGCCCCGGTAGCACACACTGCCTTGAAGAATCCTCTTCGGGTGATACTCATACGTTCTTGTTTTAAAAGTGAATGATAGATTGATTAGGTTTATCTCGGTGAATTGATGAATTTAATCTGAAAGTCTTCCCAAATTTCAGGATCCAGATCCGTCAGCACATGGTCTCTGAGTTGACCGCCCTCCTGCAGAACAACCGAAGAAGAGAAGGATGCATGCCTTGCAACGAGGGTGGCAAGAAAGTCCTTCAGCCGGGCAAACTCTTCTTTAATCCACGCATTGTACTTCTCTGCCATAAAAAGAAAGGTGATCTCCCTAACCCAGTTTTCAGGCTCAATGCTATAGATCCATCCATCGGTATACGGGTATTGGTTGATTGTCGACAGATCGGCGAGCAATCTTTCGTTCTGGCCTTTAATGCGACCCGATACAGGAGCATAGATATTCAGCTGCTTCCCTTTCTGGATCAGGGTACATAAACTATCTCCTTTGTTGATCCGATCGCCCGGCTTTTTTAACTCAATTCGTGTCACCGGACCGATTACGTGTTGTAAAAAATCATCAATCCCGATTTTTACAACACCATCCTGTTCCATAAAAGCCCAGGTATGGGTTTTATCAAAATAGAGGCCTCCCGGTGCCATCACGCTTTTTTCATCAAACTGTCCGGCTGCCCCGCCAGCCTCGGCTCTGGCAGTTGCATGCCTCTTTTTGATTACCCGGATGAACAGGGGCACCAACATCCCGAGCACAACCAATCCTAATAAGATAATCAGAAGGAGTGTCCGTGTGGGAGAAGTTTTTGCAACGGCAACAGGCGTGATCTCAATGGGATTTAGTTTGTTTAGCTGAGACTGCTGGTCATTTTTTGCCATGACGGAAAAACCTGTTTGTGGGAGGTACTCCTGTCCGGAAGTAAGTACCCACTGCAGGAACACCAGGTTAGCTTCATTTTGCGGACGGGCATCAGAAAAACAATAAAGGTTGTGGATCAACTCTTTGGGATATTTTCCAATCCATACGCCTCTGGTAAAATCAGGAACATTTCCATAAATCTGCTCCATATATTCCATCTTACCATTTTCGTTTTTATCAATCGGCATCAGTCGAACTGATTCAGTGAATTCTGAAGAAGAGGGCCCGACTATGTCAGACAGCCTGCAAAACGCAATGGCATACGGATCCTGTTTTAGCGTTTGAATCAACTCCTCAGAGTTCAGGAGGGTTATCCGATCCTTCTCCTGGGTTCCGGTTCCAATGAAACCTTCCACAACTGATTGCACAATGTCATCGTTCAGGATAAAATACCTGACAGGCGTGGTGATGTTTTGCTTCAGCAGCATGCCCCAGGTCATTGGCCCGGGAGATTGGATACTCCTGGTTAATGCATCACGGGAGATCCCCTGATGGTTTATTTCATTCAGAAACGGATTTTCTGAACTGATCACCGGGACAATGATCTCCCGGCCCACCACAACCTGAAACAGTGATCCCTGCTTTCCCGCAGGTAATTTTCCTGAAGAGGTGAAACAGAGGTTCTCTCCTGACTGAACCTGATCTACTTCGGCAGGATCATTCAGAATGCTAACCTGGATGTTTTGGTGAGGGTTGGCTATTTTGTATTCGTTGACCCATTTCGTAGTCAGATCATACACGTCAGAGGTGGTGTAGATGTTCACCGTTCCCTGAGGAGCGGTACTTTTTTTACCTGCAAAAACGTAACTACCTGTAATAAAGGAGAAACTAAGCAGAAGCATGCAGGTGATGGGGATGATTTTTGTTTTCATGGCTTTAAAAATTTCTGATTCATTTTCCCACTGGTTATTCAATAATGATGCCATACAAAAAATATCGATGTATCTGCTTGATTATCTGTTTATTAAATCACAGACTGTTTAAAGGATGAACGCTGAATAGTGTTGAATATTTAAACACTTCCAGAGAGAAATCTTGTTAACGAATTGATTATCTGAATAGATAAGGGTGCTGTAGAATTATTCAGCACGTGTTGTTATATTCAACACTATGAAAATGATTGTTGTGTATTTGACTGTTTGACTGATTATTACGAAATTGACTTTCCCTCTTTCTACCTCTTTTAGAAAATTTTTCCCAGATAAACTTGCCAGATCTGCAGTGTATCGTTTCCGAATTCCTTGCTGGATTTTACCCCCAGGATCTCCGCTTTTTTCAATGAAATGAAACCCGGAACAGAATCCTGTTCTGTTTTCTGTATGATCTTCTCTCTGAATCCTATAATTCCTTTGTAGATTCGCTCTTCTGAAAGATGCATGGATTCAATCAGCCAGATCGAGTCGATTGTTATCTGCTGTCCGGGGAAGAATTCTGATGGTCCCATGCTTCTGTAAAAAAGTGCGTGTGTCATGCTGAGTGCCTGCATGCGGAAGGCCGAATCGGAGGAGGAATCGGTTACAATATTCATATACTCCGAATAATCCTTCAGTTTTTGCTTCGCTTTCTGAGTAAAGGCATCCAGGATCTCTTCGTCAAGGGAGTCGGCCTGGAATCCATTTTTCACCCGGTCCATCACGTCAATCAGTGCTTCTTTATCCTGTTCCCGGCTCGCTTGCTGATTTTCGTCACAGCTTTTTGCACTGAACAGGATGAAAGCTAACAGTGCTCCCGGGATAATGAGGTATCTTTTCATGGGTTCTCTTCCTTTTGCCTGAAGCGAAGCAGGATTATCCGATCGCCGATGTACTTTGTATCGAGGATCTCAAGTTGTTTCAAACTTGTTGCCGGCATAGTGAGTTTATTGATAAATTCCCATTTGGTATAAAGTTCCATTCCCTCTCCGGTTTTGTAAACCTGGTATATCAGGGCGCTGTCGGAGATCATGTTATCCAATTGATTCCGTCTTCGTTGCCAGTCCTTCACATTCATCCTGGAGAAATAATGAATCATCAGGGCATAGTTATTGGGCCGGAGCCGCACCATCTCTTCTTTTTTATAGCGATCCAGGATCCTGACGACCGTATCGGTGTAGTAATAAGGTGTTTTTATTACCAGTTGAACAGATACATTCCTGGTCTTTAACTCCAGGCACCCATCGGGTCCGCAAAGAAAATTGACCGGCGACTCATCCGGATGCAGCCAGGTCACTTCAATAATATTCCCGGCGATGGGTTCACGGGTATCGGCATCATAGAAGCAAAAACGGTAGCTGTGCGTGTTGTAGATGTCAAACACAATAAAAAGAAGAGCAAGAATGGCAACGGTAAGGAGCGGGATCAGAATAAACACGCGATTTGTTTTACGCAGGGATGGACTGCCTTTAGACGCAGATCTGTTCCTGAATTTGAAATCATCCCATCCCTGATATCCCGCATACCGGCTCAGTAGGTTCAGCACATCAATCCGGGGTAAGGCTCTGCTTTCGGATTTCATGTGAGTGTAAAACCATTTCTCACAGATGTGTCCGTTGACCCGTAAGGCTAACTCCTCCTGAAAATGGGTAATCTCCTGCCCTCGCCATTCAGTAATATCCGAACTGATCGCCGGAAAGGCAACCTGCATAACTGAAACGATCTGCTTTTTCAGCAACCTGAAATGATCTCTCTCCGAGGCATGTTCCATCCTTTTTAATCGTATCTGGATCGGGTTTATCCTACCTTGTAAAACAATCTACAGGCAATTTACAAATGTATTGCCAAATAACCGCATCATAGTATGATAATTTTGTTTCTGATTGTCAATTCATTGATGTCTAATTTAATTCAAATCCCATGAAAAAAGTTTTCTTTTTACTTCTGCTGACGTGGCAGATTTCCGGAAGCTGTTCGTATCCTGATCATCCGAACCGTACCGATGTCATGAAAGCATACGAACTCCGTATGCAGGGGAAATCAGATCAGGCCCTGGTTCTGCTTGACTCTATCCTTGGCAGGGATTCGACCAATGCCATGGCCTGGTACGAGCTTTCACGCGTAAAACGGTACATGCTCACCGGGGGTGGAAATGTAACGATAGACGAAATCCTTTCAACCATCGGCAAAGCAACGATTTATGATTCGAAAAACGTAATCTATGCGTATGAGAAAGCCATGGATCTTTTCCTGGATGCCTACATGGCTATGCAGCGTGATCCAAAGAAAGTGAAAGAGAAGGTTGCAGAGGCTTGTGCACAGTATGAAGAGGTATTGAAACTAAAACCCGATTATCACGAGGCAATGCTCTACCTGGTTGAGATCTATGGAATGTTACCGCCGGAAATGGGAGGCGACAGCGCCAAAGGTCAACTGTATGCGGAAAAACTCAGGGGATCGGATCCCTATTTCGGAGCCAAAGCTACGCTCGATCTGGCACCGGAGGGGACTGACCAGGTTGCCTTCTGGAAAGAGTATCAGCAACTTCATGGCGAAAGCCCGGATGTTTTCAAAGAGATCGGGATTGCTTATTTATATAATGAAGATCCTGAAAATGCCAACCTCTTTTTTTCCAAAGCCATCGCCCTTGACTCATCCAGACAGATTTTGTGGCTCGACATGGGAAGATATTTTATGCTGGCAGTGATGCAAAACAAGGATCTGGCCGACTCGCTATTGCCGATTTCTGCGATGTATGTACAACAGTATCTGGCCAGCAAACCGGCTCCCGTGATTCCGCTTCAGGCCTATGCGACCGGTATGCTGGTGAAGACTGAAATGTTTACCGGACACAAGGAAAAGGCAGAGAAATTGATGGAAGAGGCGAAATCGCTGGATCCGTACTTCTCTAGAGCCTTCGGGATTCCAACGCTCTCTTTGTTCGATCCACCGGATGTTATCACTCATCATTTTTTTTCATTCTTCAGGCCCTTTTAATTACTTTTACCATGATAAACAAGGAGGAAATAAACCATGATTGAACATGTTCACAACCATATCACGTCAGAATTGCAGCAAAACACGCGTACAGACATTATTTTTATCATGGCAGCGATTTTTCTGAACCTGATCACCCTGGCGATCAACTCAGGTATTGTTGAAAAATCCAGAACCGACGGGACCATGCTCCTGGTGATGTTTATTTTTGTGGGATTGCTGGTGTTGGTAAACATAGTCGTGATCTTCGGCTTACTGAAAGGGAAACAGACGCGGGTGAAGCTTCTGAACGGGCTGATAGCCATGTACCGCGACCAGAATGTAGATAAATATTATGACCAAACCCTGCTGAGTAACTATAGTATTCGTTATAATCTCTTTATCATGGTAGTCGTGTGTACCGGTATCATTGCCGTTGTGGTACCCTTTGTGATGAGATGAGCTGTACTTGAGAGAGGAATTATTGTTTTGTGTTCGGTTTTATGTTCAACCTGAAGAAGATCCTTCTTTTCCTGTTGGTTTTCCTTTTCCTGGTACCAGTGTGTGGATTTTTCCTGTTTCATTACACCTCCTCCCCTGGTGTCAGGCCGGAGGGTCTGAAACTTCAAAACGGGGATCTGATTCTGCGCCGGGGAAGGAGTATCGAAAGCTTCGCCATTTTTCTGGCAGATAAAAACCGCGATTTCTCCCATATCGGAATCGTGGCAATTGAAGATGGAGTACCCTATGTAATCCATGCTGTCCCCCGAGAATCGGGAGAAATCCCTGAACGGGTAAGGAAAGAGAAGCCGGAAACATTCTTAAGCCCCGAAAAAGCTTCGCGTTTTGCGGTTTACCGTTCCGTGTTTCCAGCTAATGAGTTAGAAAAGGCAGCTGCCAAAGCCCTGGAATTTTATCAGAACCGGGTGGAATTTGACAACGCATATGATCTGGCTTCAGATCAGAAACTCTACTGTACTGAATTGGTACTGAAAGCTTTTCAGCACATTCCGCTCGATACAAATGGGTTTGAATTGCAAGAGGTTCGGATTTTTTCGGGTTCCAATAAAATCCTCTTCCCCGGAACGTTCGTTAAATCCCCGCAGTTCTTCCTCCTGTATGCCAGGTAAATGCCGTACTATTACTTCATGGTGCGCATGTAGGCAACCAGTGCCCAGCGATCGGCTTCCGATGGAACCTTCTTTTCGTACGCAGGCATGTCACCATATCCAAAGGTGGTCTTATAAAAAAGATCCCCATCTGTTTGTGCCTGGAAAGCAGCACTGGAGAAATCTCCGGGATTGGTCTTCAGCATGGCTCCTTTCGGACCATCACCAAGGCCCTTGGATCCGTGGCACGATTTGCATTGCTTTGCCCAGATGTCTTTACCAGTAGCAATCACTGAAGCATCCTTCAGATTGACTGTCGCTTTCATGGATTTGTACTTGGCCGGGGTTACCCAGGCTTTGTTCTGCGCTCCGGCGGTTGCTGCAACAACCAGTACAACCGCAACCAATAAAATAATCTGTTTCATCTGTTCGAATTTTAAGATGCAAATATACATATAAATATATATAAGT
>JAFGNY010000135.1 GCA_016926765.1 Bacteroidales bacterium
AGCCCGGTATAAAAGCCGTCTGCTGAAACAGAAAACGGTTTTATTTGAACAGGAGCAAAAAATGCAGCAGCTTGAGATCGACAAAAAAGAGGTAGAACGACAGCATTTTGAAGACCAGGTTTTCGCCGAACAGGAGATCAACCGACTGCAACGGGTAAAGCTGGATGAACAGAACAGGAAACTTGCTGCATCAGCGTTGCATGTCACAGCTAAAAACCAGATCCTTGACACCATTTTGCAGGAGATTGATCAGGAGAAAAAGTCAGGTGAAGTTGACCCGGAAGCCTGTTTTAAACGGATTCAGCGTACCGTAAAATCCAATCTGAACCTGGATAGGGACTGGGAGCAGTTCAAACGGCATTTTGAGGAGGTGCACCCCGATTTTTTTATCCGGCTGAATGAGCAGTATCCTGAACTTACCCCGGGGGAGCAAAAAATCTGCGCCTATTACAGGATCAACCTCGGCACAAACGAAATCGCCCAGATTCTGAATGTCACCATCGGGGGTGTTCAGAAAAGCCGCCACCGGTTACGCAAAAAACTCGGAATCGACTCCGAAACCGATATGGCCGAATTCATGCTGCGGTTTTAATGGATGTGCGCGATCACACGGGCGGGTTTGAAACCCGCCCTTACGTATATGGTGTCATAGCTTTGTCCAAGGGTGGTTATTGCAATATCATCCGGTATTTTTGTAATTTGCAGCCTGGGAGTATCCCTTAAAACTGATGCTGATGCCTCATTTCGAAAAACTAATGAAACGCAGGATCTCCTTGCTCGGGAGCGATCTCTTCATGCAGGCCTGGAACGACAAGAAGTTCTTCTACCGGCCTACTGGCTTTGATACCTGCGTGAGTAATTTTGAATTTATTGAAAGCGATGCCTGGTTCGACATGGACTGGTTCGAATAATCTCCTGAACACAGCAGCATGATATTTTTTGTCAGAAAATTCAGTGAAATTACTGCTCAGGATATAGCTTCGGCAGGAGGCAAAGGGGCAAACCTGGGAGAGATGTTCCGCCACGATATACCCGTCCCCGATGGGTTCGTCGTCCTGGCTTCAGGCTTCCGGGAATTTTTACGGAATACCGGACTGGGTCATCGACTTGCCTCGCTGCTTGAAGAGGTGAATGGTGACGATGTCGACGCGTTGAACAACTGCTCGCAAGAGATGACCCGGTTGATTCTGGAAGGGAATATTCCTGATGAGATCCGTCGTCCGGTTTATGATTATTTCGACTGGTTAGCCACTCCGCTCATCGCAGTCCGGTCCAGTGCAACGGCCGAAGATGGCGCTGATTCGGCCTGGGCTGGTCAACTGGACACCTACCTCGGGACAACCCGCGACAAGCTGATCCTCAATATGAAAAAATGCTGGGCCTCTCTGTTTACTCCACGGGCGCTGGCCTATCGGTTTCAGAAGAAATTGATAGAATCGGAGATAGCCGTAGCGGTTGTCGTGCAGAAGATGGTTGCCAGCGAAGTGGCGGGCGTCGCCTTTTCAGTTCATCCGGTTACGCAGGACCCCGATCAGATGATCATTGAAGCCGGGTTCGGATTGGGAGAAGCGGTGGTTTCCGGCACCATCACTCCCGACAGTTATATCGTCAGGAAAAGTGACCTGGCACTTCTGGAGACCTATCCGTCGGAACAGGAAAAAGGATTTTTTCTGAATGAAAAAGGGGGAAGCGACTGGCGGGATATTCCGCCCGGTCAAACCGGCAAGGCCAAATTAAGCCATGACGAGATCATCGGGCTTGCCGGCCTGATCATCCGCATTGAATCCTTCTTTGGCTTTCCATGCGACATTGAATGGGCAAGGAAAGGAAAGAACTGGTACATCCTTCAATGCCGGCCGATCACAACGCTGAAGCATAAACGCTTAACAGACTCAACGTAAAACAAGAAACCGATATGAAAACTGAAACAGCATTTGACCGTTTTATCCATGAAAAAGCAGCTTCCCGCAGAAACCGGATTGGTATCGGCATCCTTCATCCTGACGAATCGATCGTAAACTCATTGATAGCAGCACAGGATTTTTGTGATGTGCTGGCTTTCGGAGAGGAACTCGGGCAGGTTCCCTCCATCCCGTCAGGTACACCGGAAAGATCATTGGTAGAATCACTTGCTTCCGGCGATATTGATGCCATTGTAAGGGGACAAGGCAACTCGACAGTCCTGCGTACCGAATTTACAAAACGGTTTTCCTATCCTCCGGAAACGATCAAAGACCTGGGAATCCTAAAGGATAATCTGGACCGGATCTTCATCCCCATTGCTATTTCCAATGGGCAGGGATGGACAGTCGATCAGAAGATTGAACTGATCAGGCATGCCATCCGGTGGATCGGACTGCTGCATCTTCCCGTAAAAGTCGGGGTGACTTCCGGCGCACGACCCGACGAATGCGGGCCCATTCCCTATCTTGCAGAAACATACGCGGATGCAGAGAAGATCGTCAGCCTGCTCTCTCCGGAGATGCCGATCAAACATTATTATGTGGATATTGAAAAAGCAATGGCCGATGCCTGTACCATCCTGGTCTTTGCAAACGGCATGGTCGGGAACCACGTACTCCGCTCCCTGGTCTTTCTGGGTAAGGTGAAAATCTATGGGGGAATCATCTCCGGAATCGATCAGCTCGTGATCGAATCCTTTAAAAGCTCATCCGGCTTTTACGAGTACCTCGAATTCGCCAACGCCCTGGCTAACCTCCCGTAAGGGCGGGTCCGTGACCCTCCCCTACTTGTCCGCTCGCCCGGTTGTCCAACCTTTGTCCAAGGCTAAAATTTGACTATTCATACGGTGTGATCGTAATTTTATAGCCTAATTCAAAAACCGATGAAAGGTCATATTGATATTCAAATCAAGGGAATATTCAAACCAAACCGATCTTATCTCTTCGAAGTATACCGCCAGGCATGTCAGTCAGATATAACTGGTTCTGTGGTCTTCCATAATCCTTCCCTGATGTTCATTACCGCGGAAGGCGAACAAGGGAAACTTGGAGATTACATCGAATGGTGTAAACATACGTTTTCATCCGAAGAGATAGAAATGACGGTCGAAAAGAAAGATAAGCAAATGAATTACAATGAGTTTCGGATTTTAAAATCTGATGTTGTCCAAAAAGATTCTGCTAAATAAATCCCTTCTGTATGAAGACATATAAGATCATATTTTTAACCGCACTGATGCATGCGATTTGCTGTGTACAGTTGATCGCTCAGGTTAACTTTCCTGCCAGTTTAACCCTGCCTCCCTTCACTGAGCAAACGGGTCTGATCCAGGATCAACTGGCGGATGGATCGGTTGCCTGGGGGGATTATGACAATGATGGGGATCTGGATATCCTGATAGCCGGATCAAATGGGCTTCAAGACCTCACGCTGATTTACCGGAATAGCGGGAACAATACATTCACTGTCCAATCAGGGATCTCCCTGAAAGGCATCGAATCAGGATCTGCATCCTGGTACGACTATGACAACGACGGATTCCTGGATATCCTGGTGACCGGATTGGCCACCACATCTCCCGTTTCAAAGGTCTACAAAAATAACGGGGATAACTCGTTTACCGAACAAACCGGGATCAATTTGCCAGGCGTTTACAGCAGTTCTGCTGCCTGGGGCGATATAGACAACGATGGCCGTCCCGATCTTCTGATCGCCGGAATTGGGTCCGGAGGAATCATTACAAAGCTATTTCACAATCCCGGGAACAATAACTTCACGGAACTCAGCCAGGTGGACCTGTCTGGGGTAGCTCACGGCACCACACGGTTTGTTGACTATAATTCGGATGGTCATGTGGACATCTTTATATCAGGACTCTCGGCAAACGGTCCATTGACGCGCCTTTATCAAAATAATGGATTGGGAGAGTTTACTGAACAATCAGGATTATCCTTGCAGGATGCGGAATTCAGCGCTGCCGCCTGGGGAGATTACGATGACAATGGGTACCCCGATCTACTGCTTACTGGTAAACAGGGA
>JAFGNY010000136.1 GCA_016926765.1 Bacteroidales bacterium
AATCTCCTTTTTGGTCTTGAACTCCATCAGCGCCGTGCCGTCATATTCACCCAGTTCGGAAAGGGTTGGGCGCATGTGGCGGATCACCTCAGCGTCAAATTCCTCCGGTTTCTGGTAAATCCCGGCCGGACAATGACAAAAAAGTTTCTCCTTGGTTTTTAGTTGCTGGTGAACCTCCAGTCCCGACATAAAACCGATCCGGTCATAATCTTTTTGTGTAGCTTGTTTCCTGGGAGTATATCCAATGGCTTTGCGAGTATCCTCATAGTTTTGCCGAGGATTAAAAGGGGATTGATTCATCTATTTTTATCAATTGGGAAGAAGGTACAAAAGTAGGGATTTGTCCATTACCGAACAAACATCCGGGACCAGGAATTAGGGACGAGGGACGAAGGACGTTAGTTTATTATATAAAGTAGTTTATATTTGCAATTAAAATTAATTTTATAAACGATGGAACATACATTTTCTGAGAAGGAAAGTCTGGATTTGATCAGAAAAATGATCGATACAGCAAAAAACAACCTGCAGCAGGGAACGGGAAAAGTATTTTTACTCTGGGGTTACCTGGTTGCCGGGATCAGTCTGGCCACCATCATACTTCTGATCACACTTCCCGGCGACACCAGGTACTATGCTTATTATCTCTGGTTTTTTATGGCATTCGGTGCGCCATTTATGCTCTGCCTTTGTGCCATTGCAGGATATATTATTCCAGGTCACCTGCTCAGGAAAAAGGAGGGTTCCGATGCTGCCCGTACTTGATCCGTTACTCCATTCGCAGCTGCGGCTTGCGGTTATATCGATGTTGATCGGATCCCCTGAAGCCGATTTTGTTTACCTTCAAAAAAAGACCGGAGCTACCGCCGGGAATCTGAGTGTTCAACTTGAAAAATTGAGGCAGGCAGGGTATATCAGCGTTGAAAAATCATTCCGGGGAAAGATGCCGCGTACCACTTGCCGTATTACAACTGATGGTGTTGCAGCATTTGAAAAATACATTGAAGCCCTGCAGGATTATCTCCCAAAATGACGGACTTATCCTTCGTCCCTCGTCCTTCGTCCCTCAACTTTACTCCTTCTTCGCCGGTCCCTTGTGGCTCACGTAGAAGATCCTCATGGCAATGGCGAAAAGGATAAACGGCATGGAAGCATAGTACCAGTCCTGCCACGAAATGCTGCAGACACTATCCGTAAGGAACATCATCACAATGCCGACGATCATCAGAATGGCTCCGATCGCCAGAGAGATCCAGCCTTTTAACTTGAAAATGGTTTTCATACTTTAACGGATTAATTTCTGACCGTTAAAGGTATAAAAAATATTTAATCAGAGCCTATGTATGACTTACCCGGTTTTTTTCTCTTCATGGGTTGCTGCGAACAATCTCATGCAAATCGCCCAAAGGATAAAGGGAATGGAGGCATGATACCAGTCGTCCCAAGTCATAGTACTCATATCGGCCTCAATAAGGAATACGATGATCCCGACAACCAGCAGAATGATCCCGATGATCGCTGCGATCCAGGCATCAATTTTCATTAATCTCTTCATGGTGTTTTGGTGTTAAATTATGTAACATCAAATATATAGCAAAAAGAGTTCTATTTCAAGGACCATTTTTCCCGTACCTGAATTCACCCGGTTAAACTCTCAGGCAGATTCCGTTAAAAGAAGTTAAATATCCTCTCACTCATCGTCTGTTTCCGAAAAAATCCGACCTTTGCGTTGAAGACACCGGCAATGACCTATCCTTTTCTGCGAAACATATTGTTCACCCTTTTTTTTCTGGTATCCGGCATCTGTCCATCCGGGATCCTGTTCGCCCAGGATACGACAAAAATCATCCTGGAGCAAGGTGATACGTGGGAATACAATAAAGCGATCGGCCCTGATATCCAGCGGATCATTGGCAATGTCATTCTCCGGCACGATACGGGATACCTCTATTGCGACAGTGCCTATCTCAACGAGATGACCAACATCGTAAAAGCTTACGGGAATGTACATATCAAAGCTTCCGATACGCTGAACCTCTTTGGGGATTCTCTTCAGTACAACGGAAATACCAAAATCGCCGAAGTATGGGGGAATGTTAAATTAATTGACAATCAAACGATTTTAACAACAGATAGTCTCGATTTCGATCGAAAGACACAGATTGCCTGGTATGATCACTGGGGAAAGATTGTGAACGACGACAATTGCCTCGTCAGTCTATATGGATATTACTATACGAATGTCAAAGAATTCTTCTTCAAGGACGACGTGATACTGATCAATCCAGATTATTATATGAGATCAGACACACTGATGTACAACACGGTGACAGAGATCGCTTATTTTTATGGACCCTCAACCATCGTCTCAAATGATAAAGTTGATTCGATCTACTGTACAGACGGCTGGTACGATACGCAAAAAGATATTACACGGCTCCGCTATGGCGGGGAGATCTATCATGGAGCACAGTTATTAACCGGCGATACGATCTATTATGAGCGTCTGAATGGGTTCGGACAAGTATTTAACCACGCCTTTTTACTGGATACTGTCCAGGAAATCGCGCTGACCGGGAACTATGGCGAGCTTGTGCGGAAGCGTGGGGTTGGGTTCATGACCGACCGGGCCACCGCTATTTTGATTGATAAAAAAGATTCGCTCTTCCTGCATGGCGACACTATCAAAGCCTATTTCGATCCGAATGATGAACAGGTAAAAGTTAAAGCGGTATTCGCTTATCACCATGTGAAATTCTTCAGAGATGACCTGCAAGGAGCCTGCGATTCCCTTGCCTATCACAGCTCCGATTCAACCATCTACATGTATGTCGAACCCGTCATCTGGTCAGGGAAAAACCAGCTGACAGCCGATACCATCACCCTCACGATCCGCAACAGTGAACTGGATTCCATGGTGATGTACCGATCGGCTTTTATTGTTTCCCAGGACGACACAACCAAATTCAATCAGATCAAAGGGAAGGATATGATTGCTTACTTTATCGAAAACGACCTCTATAAAATCAAGGTGCTAGGAAACTCGGAAACAGTGTACTTTGCCCGGGAGGAGGACAGGACGCTGATCGGGATCAACAAATTGTACGCCAGCGACATGCTGATCTTTGTCGAAAAAAATGACATCCAAACCATCACTTACATTGATAAACCGGAGGGGACACTGTATCCTGAGGATGAAATCTCACCTTATGACCTGAAACTGAAAGGGTTTAACTGGCTGGAAAAACTCAGGCCAAAAACTAAAGAAGAGATCTTCTCACTTGAATAGACGATTTTTCGTCAGGCACACCCGTTCACTGACCAATGTTTCAAAAAGAAAGTTTCCTGAACTCACGAGACCTCCTCACGAAATACAGGTCAGGGTCGTTTCGGATCCATAGGATATTGTCGTACCCGTTATCCAGGGCAAGCTGAATATAGAAGACAGCGTTGACCGCATCGCCTGCAAGAGAATAAAGACATGCCATGTTATACAGCATCGTTCGTTTCTTCTGGCAGTCAGGGCAACGTTCAATGAGTCTCAACTGAAATGTCAACGCGTTAGTTGTATCTCCCAAAAAAAACAGTGAGAATGGGAACGACGATGAATCGCTGGGGGGATATCGTAACGCTGTCTGAAAAAAATAGCGTGCGGAATCAGCTTGTCCGCATTCAAGATGAAGTCGTGCAAGCATGTAACTGGCTGAACTGTCATACTTCAGCGCTTCCGTCAGGCTCTGCATGGCCTTGGTTTGTTCATTTTGGCTGATGTACCCACGGAACAGATATTCTGCCACAGCTTTCTGAAATCGGATGTCGGTTTCCCACTTTTTTCTGCTAATTGAACAGAGGCTTTCAAGTTCCTTCCATGAACCGGAAGTCGTGTAGGCTGACATCAGGTTGTAATAGGCCTGCTGAAAATCAGGATTCAGCCTGATAGCATTTTCCAGGTTCTCGATACCTTTTTGTATTTGTCCGTTTTCACATTCATAGAATCCGATCGAGGATAGGATTTTTCCCTGTTTCAGACGATCCTCCCTGTAGCTGTCAAACGCTTTCCGGTAAAATCTCAGGGCAATGTTATAATGTTTCAACTGCCCGTTGGCATACCCGAGATTCCACTGAATCAGCCCGTCATCAGGGGACATCTTGTATGCCATCTCCAGGTATACACTTCCCTCCTGGGCATTTCCGGCTAAACATAAATTATATCCAAGCGTATTCAACAACATCGGAAATTCAAGGGAATCGTTCTGATAATAAGGCAAGGCTTTCCTTAAGAAAATAACAGCAGAATCGGGGAGATTGCTGCATTCGAAAGCATAGCCGATATTCCACATCGCTTGTCCATATTCCGGATAAACTTCAATAGCTTTATGCAGATCACGGATAGCCCCGGTCAGATCTCCTGCAGAAATCCTGAAATACCCTCGCCAATGGTACAACGCAGCCAAGTCAAGAGAGTCATCATCAACGTACCAAAGAGCTGTTGAATACGCATCAACTGCCCGGTCAAATTCTTTTTTATCGCCAAAAACTCCTCCGAGGCTCCACCATAATTCCGGGTTTGTTTGGTCTAGTATAAGAGCTGAAGAAAAGCAATCGAGTGCTTCATCCAGTTTCCCTTTTTGATAGTAAATCCATCCCTTCATATGAAGAAGGTTTGATGTCACTGCTGAGTTATCTTTCTGGAGAGCGATGGCATTCGCAATGTATTGGAGGCATTCATCCAGCAAACCCTGTTCAAGGCAAACACGTGCAAGGTACTCCCAGGCAAGTGCATAAACAGGATCTATCTGAACTGCCATGACGAGGTCGTTCCTGGCATCAGCGAAGGAGCCCCGTTCAAACCGGATGATTCCTCTGAAACAATAGAGCTTACTAACAAGGTCAGGATGATGGCGTATACTGTTGAACGCCCTGGAAATATTCTCTTCAGCATCTTCCAGATATCCATCATGATAAAGGGCCCATGCAAGATGCCAGTTCACTAACCCTTCCTGAAAATCAAGATTATATTTTTCAGAAATCAGGCCAAGTGATCTCAGATTAACCAGTTTCGGATGGTGTTTGATGTCGCCGGAAAGCATCGAAACGTCGAATGGCGACTGAGGAAAAGCCGTAAAAGGGAAAAGTACAAACAACAAGGGCCAAAACCTGGTTATCAAAGATCTAGTTCTCATCAGAACACCGAAACATGCACATATTTTTTCGGATTTGCTTTGATGTCCTCCAGCAGAAGGTTGAGGTCTCTGGCCGCTTTATCCACCTCATAGTACAAGGAGGTATCATTCACCAGAAGACCGATGGAGCCCTCTCCTTTATTGATTTTGGCAAGAACCTCATTCAAGTTTTTAAGCGCCAGATCTACTTGTAAAAATGTCGCCGGGATATTCAACCTGGCAAGGGAATCACTGACATTGGAGAAGTTCTCCAGGATGTTGGTGATTTTATCATTATTCTTCTTCAGGTTATAACTGATCGATTCCACATTTGTGATGATGCGGGAGAGGTTGGATCGTTGTTCCCTGACCAGCGTATCCGCTTCAGATGTCATATGGGTGATGTTCGAAATGGCCACCTTGATATTTTCAATGGCTTCGATCAGGCTTTCCTGAGTATTTTTATTCAACACCTGTTGCAGGATAGTCGCCAGCGTATCAATGGAACTGATCAGGTTTTCGGCCTTACGTTTGATTGGTGCCAACTGTTGGTTGACCTCCTCCCCTAAGGTTGCTTCTGTCCTCGACATGAGGGTATCTCCGTCGTGAATTAACTCGGAAGAGTTGCCCGGGATGATTTCAATCTCCTTTGATCCCATCAGGTCAGCGCTGTAAATACGGGCAATGGAGTTGTTGGGTATCGGGTAGGTTGTATTATTGAGATACAACTCAACAATAATTTTCCTGGGATCATCGGGGGAAAAATAAAGTGTTTTGACCTGGCCTACTTTCATCCCCTGAATAGTCACCGGGTTAGCAGCAACCAAGCCGTTTACACGATCATACACTGCGTAAATGATTCTCTTTTTCTTAAGGATTTCGATTCCCTGAAGGTACATGATTCCCCAGACCAACACGGTGAGCGCAACAATAAAGACCGCGCCCACCTTGATCTCCTTGCGAATTTTATACTTTTTAAAAGCCATTTGATATCTTGGTATTGAATCCGTTCAAATATACGAATTTTAATTATGCCGGGATACAACCCAGTGAGCCTGCGTTTTTGTGTTTATAAGCCTAAAAGAGTTCTTGCCTGGTCGAGTGAAATTCGTTCTCCATTACGAAAGGCTACGATAAACGCGTCCGGGAAACCACTTGCCTGCATCCTCGCCTGTAATTGCTTCGCCTTTTCCAGATCGGGTTCCGCTCCAAAAGTATATTTATACATCCCGTTATGCCGGTACATCTCAATGCCTGTAAATCCTCTGAAACGCGGAGAAGAGAGACTGATCTGATCCGTTGAAGCAGCAATCTGGATTTTAAAAATAATCTCTCTCGAAGAGGAAGTATTCAAAGACCTGGTTTCTGTATATGTACCCACGGATGATCCGGTATTCTGCTGTTCAATCTCATTTTTATAACTTCTGAAGGCTCTGAAAATGGCTGAAGCAATATAGTCTTGTCCTTTCTCCGATATCAGAAAGTTCTCTTCCTCTATGTTGCTGAGATACCCCACCTCAACCAACACACTGGGCATCGTGGTCTTATATAGCACCAGGAAGCCTGCCTGCCGTACCCCACGGTCGTTCAACCCAACACGATCCTTCATCTGCTCCTGGATCTCCGCAGCAAAGCGGGAACTGGATTCCAGATTGGAATTCTGGTAAAGGCTGAAGGTGATATATGACTCATCTGAATTCGGATCAAACCCTTCATATTGTGAGGAATAATCGGTTTCCAGCAGGATAGCCGCATTCTCCAGCTTGGCGATCTCCAGGTTCGCCTGCGAACGGTGTAACCCCATGATGTAAGTTTCAGCCCCCCTCAATGTCTTGACGTTATTTGCATTGGCATGAATTGAAATAAACAGGTCAGCGTTATTCCTGTTGGCAATCGCTGCCCGTTCATGGAGCTCGACGAACCTGTCGCGGTCACGCGTATAGATCACTTCAACATTCCGGAAATTTCGTTGTATCAGGGTTCCGACTTTCAATGCAACCGCGAGGGCGACATACTTCTCCTGAGTTCTGCGACCGACAGTTCCCGGATCTTTGCCCCCGTGTCCGGCGTCGATCACCACTTTACCGATCGTCATCTTTTGTTGTCCGAACGATGGTAAAGTGAGCAGCAGCAGGCATCCGATTATCCAGCCTGCCTGAATCAGGGGTTTGTTAAAGTATCTTAAAAAACATGGGTTAACCATTATTTTCTTTAGCTTTGAAGCCCGGAGAACAACGGGATTCCAGAACAAAGATAGAATTTAATCAGCAACCTTGCCACAGAAGTTGTTAACGAAAATATTAACAAAAATCGGGTCTCTCCTCCCTATTTTTCTTACGTTTTCCCTGCTTTCTCATTACTCACTTCAGGGGCAGGATACCCTCCGGCCAACGGGCGATACCTTATTGCTGAAAACTGACTCATTAAATCTCTCTTCAGACTCTCTCGCAGTGGATTCAACTGCACTTCCCGCCGAAAAAAAAAGCTCTCTTGAAGCCAAAGTAGATTACAAAGCGGAAGATTCCCTGCGCTTTGACATTAAAAAACAACAGATGTTCCTGTTCAACGAGGGAGATATTTCTTATACCAACATCAATCTGAAAGCTAATTATATAGAGATCGACTTCCCGGCAAACATGATCTATGCTCACGGATCAAGGGATTCGCTCGACCAGGAGATCGGCGTGCCCGAATTCACCCAGGGGGATATGAAGTTCAAGTCAAAGATTATGAACTACAACTACAAGACTAAGAAAGGATATATCCGGCGGGTGTTTACACAACAGAACGAAGGCTATTTGCATGGAACAGTGGTAAAAAAGATGGCCGATGATATCACGTACATCAAAACAGGCTCCTATACCACTTGCAGCAACGAGGAACATCCTCATTTTGAATTCCGGTTCAGCAAGGCCAAAGTAATCCCCGACAATAAAGTCGTCACCGGTCCGGCTTATCTTGTTATCGCTGAAGTTCCAACCCCTATTTTCATCCCTTTTGGTTTTTTCCCCAACCGGAGCGGACAGCGTTCCGGTCTCATTCTTCCTACCTACGGCGAATCGGCTAACAGAGGGTTCTTCCTGGAAAACGGTGGTTATTACTGGGCCATAAACGAATACATGGATATAAAAATTTTAGGCGATATCTACTCCCGGGGAAGCTGGGCAATCAAACCGACATTCAACTACGTGAAACGTTACAAATACAGCGGCATGCTGAAATTCGGCTATGCGTTGAACAAAATCGGGTTCCCCGGTTCACCCGACTATGAGAAACGAAAAGATTTTGAGTTCAGGTGGATGCATAACCAGGATCGTAAAGCACGTCCCAACAGCAACTTCTCGGCAAACGTCAACATCGTCAGCAACACGTTCAATAAATACAATCCCTCGTCAAGCACAGAAGCTTACCTCTCCAACACGTTCCAGTCCAGTATTAACTATTCCACCAGCTTCGGGGGAAATTATAATCTTAACCTGAATTTCAACCACAGTCAGAATACAATTACCAAAGAGATCAATTTTTCTTTTCCGCAGATCTCTTTCTCTGTCAACCAGTTTTATCCTTTCAGGAAAAAAGTGCGAGCCGGGAAACTCAGATGGTATGAACAGATCGGGTTAAAATACAACCTTGATCTTGAAAACAGATACAACACGTACGATTCTGCCCTGTTCCAGCCAGGGTGGTATAAGGATATGCAAAACGGCATCCGGCATAGCATTCCGATCTCCGGAACCTGGCGTATCTTCAAATACATCAATTTTACCAACAGTTTGGGTATCCGTGACAAGATGTACTTCTCCTATATTAAAAAGTCGTATGTTGACTCTATCGTTACCGCCGATACTACGTTCCCGGCCCATTATCAAACCGACACGATCTATGGGTTTAAAAATGCCTTCGACTTCAACTTCTCTTCTTCTATCAACACCAGGATTTATGGGATGTTCCAGTTTAAAGGCGGCCCAGTTAAAGCCATCAGGCATGTGCTGACACCGGCGGTGACATTTAGCTATACCCCCAATTTCGGGGCTCCTGGATGGGGATATTACAAAGAGATTGAGAATGATACCAGCGCCATCCCAGGCAAATACTCTATTTTTCAGGGAAGCCTCTATGGCGGTCCGCCCGGAAACCAGGCAGGGATTGTCACCTTCAGCCTCAGCAATAACCTGGAGATGAAAATCCGAAACCGGAAAGATACCGTTACCGGAGTAAAAAAGATTGTGCTAATCGATAATTTCGTGATCGCAGCCTCTTACGATATTTCAAAAGACTCCCTGAACTGGACTCCGATCACCCTGTCGGGAAGAACATCCATTTTCAAGGGATTGAATATCCAGTATTCAAGCCAATGGGACCCCTATGCACTCGACTCCCTGGGAAGGAGAACCAACGCTTCGGAATGGAAAGTCAACCACAGGCTTTTACGACTGGATAATACTACCTGGGTTATTGGCTTGAACTACAGTTTGTCGTCAGATAAAGTCGGTAAGAAAAAACAGGCATCAAAAGGTACTGAACAGGAACAGGAAGACCTGGAGAGGTACTATGACTATTACGTGGATTTCGATATCCCCTGGAGTTTCAGCATTAACTACAATTTCCGCTATGCTGCCACCTGGGATAATACACAGCAGAAGCGGGTTCCAAAAATCATTCAGACGCTGAATTTCAACGGACAACTCAATATCACTCCCAAGTGGAAAGTCACTCTGACCACCGGCTGGGACTTCACCCATAATGAGTTAGGTTATACCTCTATCAATATCTATCGCGATCTGCACTGTTGGGAGATGTCGTTTGGCTGGGTTCCCAAGGGTGCACAACAGCAGTGGAATTTTTCAATCAATGTAAAAGCGACTATTTTACAGGATTTGAAGCTGAATAAAAAGAAAGACTTCAGGGACTACTATTAAAAGAATGACGAATGACGAATGACGAATGACATATGAAATATCCATACAAACGCCGTTCATACCAACCGGGAATGATAATAATGGATATTCCATGTGACCACTGAAATCAAAATTATTA